>CACYDA010000171.1 GCA_902773095.1 uncultured Lachnospiraceae bacterium
GCTATATTCATTCCTTCTTCTTTCAATTTCTTAACAATCAGACCTGTCACGTAGGTTTTTCCTACATCTGTATTGGTACCTGTAATAAATATCCCTTTGCTCATTTCACTTCTCTCCCCAAATGTTGTAACATCTCTCTATCACTTCTGATTGTGGCACATGCAACAGTAGTCAGCATATTTCCTGTAATTGTTGCAGATGCCCCTGACTGAAATGCCTTTTCACCATCATGTTCGATTAAAGCCCTACCTGCTGCAAGCCGGATATCCGCCTTAGGATTGATGTACCTGAAAAATGCAATTGTCCTTAAAATTTCTGGTTCTGTCAGCCTGTTCAGATGCTCTAATGGTGTCCCTTTAATAGGCATCAACGCATTAATAGGGATAGAATCTACTCCTACCTCTGCAAGACTGATAGCCATATCAAGACGATCCTCCTCAGTTTCTCCCATTCCAATAATTCCTCCGGAACAGACCCACATTCCTTCTGCTTTTACCTTTTTCAATGTCTCAATTTTCATATCATAGGTATGTGTAGTACAGATGGATGGGAAATATCTTCTTGATGTCTCAATATTGTGATGATAACTCGAAACTCCTGCTTCATGAAGTCTGTGAAGCTGTTCTTCTGACAAAAATCCCATGGATGCACACAAATCAATTTCACATTCCTCATGCATTCTCTCATAGGCATGAATTGCCTTTTCAAATTCTTCACCTGTTAATGCTTTCCCGGCAGTAACGATTGAAAACCTGTCAACGCCTTCCCTTTCATTCATTTTACATGCCTCTAAAATTTCATCTTCCGGCAAAAAGTCATAAACTTCACAATTGGTATGATGATGTGCGGACTGCGCACAGTATTTACAGTCTTCCGGACATTTTCCGCTCCTGCCGTTAATAATAGAACATAAGTCCACTTTATCTCCTACAAAATGCTTTCTGATCAAATCTGCCCCTTCACATAATTCATCCAGGTCACATGTCAAAAAAAAGGAGAGGTCATCCTCTCTCGTGATTCTTCTTCCTTCTATAATTTCCTTTGCTAATGATAATGCATTCATAACATATCTCTGCCTCCGTATCTGATACATTTCTATAAGAAATTATAATAGCAATTGCCCTATTTGTCAACCTATTATATCGATACAAGTTAACATATATGACAATTGCTATGATTCCTTTTTGTATATCCTACTTTTTTAATATGTTCGACGTTCTTTAAGCCTGCTTTTTATCTGTTATCTATCTTCTCCGGATACATGTCATGATGGAACAGTCTGTCTTTTGCAACATTTTCCCACTCTGTTCCCTGTCTTCCATAGTTACAATAAGGGTCAATCGAAATGCCTCCCCTTGGAGTAAATTTTCCCCATACTTCAATATATTTAGGATCCATTAGTTCTATCAGGTCTTTCATGATCTTATTGACGCAGTCCTCGTGGAAATCACCATGATTTCTAAAACTGAACAAATATAACTTTAATGATTTACTCTCTACCATTCTCTTGTCCGGTACATAGGAAATGGTGATTGTTGCAAAATCCGGCTGACCTGTGATTGGACACAGACTAGTAAATTCCGGACAATTGAATTTTACAAAATAGTCATGTTCCGGATGTTTATTTTCAAATGTCTCTAACACATGTGGCGCATAGTCTGTAGGATATTTTGTATTCTGATTTCCCAGTAGTGATATCGATTCTTCGTTCTCTCTTGTGCTCATTTGATTTCCTTTCCTTATATGACAATTCATTTTAATAATCCATGGCAGGATCACTTACACCATTTAACTCAAATGCATTACGTCTGTCAATGCAGGTACCACATGTTCCACAAGGTTTGTCTCCCCCTTCGTAGCAGCTCCACGTCAGTTGATAAGGTACTCCCAATTCCAATCCCAATTTTACAACTTCTGATTTTGGCATAGTAGAAAATGGCGCCCTCAGCTTTAACTGTTTACCACTTCCAATGAAGATTGCATCATCCATTGCATTATTGAATTCAAAACTACAGTCAGGATAGGCATTTCCGGCAGCATCATCCGAATGAGCCCCATAATAAATGATTCCACAACCTTTTGACAATGCGATACTTGCCGCTGTTGATAAAAACAAACCATTTCGAAACGGTACATAAGTCGATACCGGCGTACCATTCGTCTTTTCTAACTGTTCGGCATAAGATTCTTTTGGAATATCTTTGTCAGAATGGGAAAGGAGTGAACAGTCACTATACTCAAAAATCTTTGCAAGGTCAATTTCAAGGTGTTCCACCTGATAATACTGTGCGACTCTTCTTGCCGCCTCAAGTTCTTTCGTATGTTTTTGCCCATAGGAAACTGACAATGCGATTACATTTTCATTCCCATATTTTTCTACTGCCATTGCAAGACATGTTGTACTGTCGATGCCTCCACTTGATAAAACTAACGCTTTCATTTTTTTACCATTCCTTCCTTTTCTTGTTATTGCACATTGCAATATTTCATTCTCTATTTTCATCATGCTATTTTATGATGTTGGGGGCATAAGTGATATCACAGAAGTTCTGACTTCTCACTCCCACAATCTTGCCCGTCATGATCATTACAGCACTCTCATCTGCAGTACTTTATCCTCGTTAAATCTTCCTCTAAATGTAAATGTCTTTGTGGTAGCACAAGCTTTCTTGATTCCCCTCGCACTCATACAGCTGTGTGTACCTTCAATGATGACAGCAACATCCTCACTGCCTGTTGCTTCCTGTATAATTTCGGCAATGTCAGATCCTATTCTTTCCTGTAATTGCAGTCTTTTTCCTACCATATCTGCTATTCTGGCGATTTTACTTAAGCCGATTACTTTTCCTTTTGGGATATATGCCACAGATACTTTCATATCGTACATCAGTGCCATGTGGTGTTCGCAATGACTGAATATCTCAATATCTTTTACAAGAACCATATCATTTTCCCCAGCATTACTATCCAGATTTTCAGAAAAAGTTTTATTGAACATCATTGCAATCTCATGATTTGAATAATTCATTCCCTCAAAAACTTCCTCATACATTTTCGCCACTCTTGCCGGTGTGTCTTTTAATCCCTCCCGATCAGGGTCATCACCTAATGCAATCAGTATTCCACGAATATGTTCCTTTATTGCTTCTGCATCAATTGCCATAATTATCCTCTTTTCTTTCACAATCAATGATGTGATTCATCATTGTTCGAATTTTCATTTATAACACCTTTATACACCTTTTTGATCCGGATCCCAAATGATTTTGTGAATCTGAAGCTGCATACGGGCATCATTCCATTTCTTTTGTTTCATAAAATCCACAATTCTTTCAGGCTCAATTCTTCCAAATACAGGACTTAAAATAAGATTACATTTTCCGTTAAGATGATACCGTTTACTTATCTCGTATGCCCTTTCAAGATCCTCTTCATCCGAAACAACAAATTTCACAGTATCATTTTTACATAAATAATTAAAATTTCCGATACTCATTCCGGATTCCATTCCGCTTCCCCTCAATTTGTAGTCCATTGTAAATACAGGACGAATATAATAAACGCCTTTGTCATCTTTCATAATGAACCGGCTGATATCCACACTTCCGTTTGTTTCTATTTCAATCCGAAGCAAACCATCTTTATATTGAACCAGCTTTTGGATCAATACGTCAATCTGAGGCTGAAGTAAAGGTTCTCCTCCTGTCAACGTAACATTTTTAATCCCTTCTTTTAAGATTTTTTGGAGTATCTCATCATCCGTCATGGATTCATAAGTACAATCCGGTTCATTTGCCCACATTGTATCACAATAATTGCATCTTAAATTGCAGCCACAGAAACGGACAAATACTGCCAATTCTCCAACGCACATTCCCTCTCCGTTCACACTTGTAAAAATCTCAGCCACTTTATATTCTGCCATGCTTTTACACCTTTCTATTGCCTTTACTTTCTATATGTCGCACAATTATTTGGTGTCTCATACACTTTTACAAATGCAACATCATAATTCTTTTCTTCCATTCTTTCATAAAAATATCTTGCAAAGTTCTCTGCTGTGGGTCTGAAATCAACCTGAACAAATTGAAATCCTTCCTCTGTAAGCGCATTTACCGTCACATCTTTCAATGTATTCTTTTCAAATATAAAAGTATGGTCAAAATAATCTACTTCTTCTTTTAAATCATCTTTCAACACTGAAAAATCCACACACATTTCTCTCTGCTGCTGATCTTCCCTTAATTCTTCTGACTGCACTTCCACAACTACACGCCACCTGTGCCCATGTATGTTTCTACATTTGCCATTGTATTCTGCCAGAAAATGTGCTGCATCAAAACTGTGTTCTGCCGACAAACTGTACATAAATCTCCTCCTCTTTTCTATCATTTACTATTAGGCATTTGCCAAAAAAGGCAGTCACATACAGCGACTGCCCTAAAAAGCTTATCTTCTTAAAGTTTAGTCCTGGTTTTATTTAGGGACAGGATGGTACAAATGAACTGTCCATTATTTTAATATATGTTATTCCATACTTCATCAATTACTTTTGTAGTCTAGCACTATCTTATTTTTCTGTCAAGATATGTTTGCGTCTTATAACTGATACTTCAGTTTTTCAAGTGCAGTATACACTTCATCTGCCATCTGTGTGCAGTAGAAGGTAAGCATCAGGCAGATCTCTCCAATATCAAATGGTGTCACAATTGCATCAGATGTAATCACGATATCCTGTTCATCAAGCACTACCTTTCCCCACCTGTATCTTGAATTCATCTGGTTTAAAAGATAGAACAATGTTCCCGTGATCTCACTTTCTTCCATCTTGTATAATCCATAAATCCTCAGGGAAACGGAGTTTGTCTTGTCATCTGTCAGCAACAGGATTTTCACCGGAATCTTTACTGTTGGAAGCTGCTGTGCGATCATTACTCCTTCTTTCTGATCTCCATGGATTGAATGTTTGATTTCTTTATTTTTTAATTGGAGACTTAATGCTTCTGCTAAAATACTCATATTCGTTTACCAATATTCCTTTCTGTTTTCTCATCATTGTCTTACTATACTTTTTGTATTTTACCTGATTACTTTATAGACAATTAGCGAAATACCTATTTTTTAACTTCTCAATATATCAAGACTGTTATAGGCATCCAATATACCATATCCCCACTCTCTGTCCGGATAAGTAATAGTCGGACGTCTTCTTGCTCCTCGGATCAAATAGTTTTTAATATCAATTGTACTCATATTGATACTGGTTCCCCGAAGAATTCCCCACTCCATAAACTGTGCCATTACACCTGCGGTGATGGCTGCAGAGATACTTGTGCCCGACCTTTGTGTATATGTATTGTTGATGTCAGTTCCATATATATTCACTCCCGGTGCAACCAGACAAGGTTTAATTGTCATGTTGGTAGGATTTCCCCTGCCCGATTCGATAAAGATTCCTCCGGATTCGTCGTTATAGGCACCCACCGATAGCGGGATATAGGTATCTGCCGGTATCGTAAGCGTTGTATAGGGATCCGGCCTTAAAAAATAAGTATTATTTCCGATCATTTCTGTTACCGGAAGCCAAATATTAAAGATCCCATTTAATACGATTTCCCCATAAATCCGAAATGTCCATATTCCGGCTGTCGGCGCCTCCATTTTGATTTCAATTACCTGTGCACCACTTCTGCTCTCAACCACTTCATATTTGATATAGATTTTTGTTCTTTGAAATAAAAATTCAAATTCATTATTTCCCGAAATTCCAATTGCAATTTTGGGAATACGCTCACCCGTAGGTGATATGATCTCAAGCGAAAACACATCCGGAGATTCTCCCCACATCTCAACAGATAAACCGGCAATATTTTCCTCCACTCTTATTTCTACGTCTTCATAACTGCCCTCTGAACTGATTTTACCCAGGAAATGATGTCTGCTGTTTCCCTCATTTCCATTTGCCACACAAATACCAACTCCAGGTCTTATGCCAATAGAATTGATTAAATCTCCCACCACACCCAGTCCATTGTGTGCCCCAAAACTGGTTCCGGTAGCAATACAGATCACAATTGGTTTGCCTAGCAAAATGGCAAGTCTGCTCAGGAAATTGATTCCGGTCAATATATCATTTTCCTGATAAACCTCCGCATCATCCCTCACATAATAGTATCTTCTTAAATATCTTTTTGCAGGTTTTAACTTGACTACTGCAAGATCCGCCTGCGGCGCCACACTTGAAAATCCATTTTCAATGCCAATATTACCTGCTGCAATCCCTGCCATAAATGTGCCATGGGAACTGCCATAGGAAAGACTCTCTAAGGCCATGGAATAATTTTTTCTCAGTTCACTGTTAATGATTTCATTCGATAAAAAACTTCCATAGACAAAATCAAAGGGAGGGTCATAATCCTGATTCGTCTGATCCCACGCTGCAATCACCCTGGAATTCCCATTGGAATATCGAAATGCTTCATGATACACATCAATTCCATCTCCAATAAAACCGATGATAATTCCGTTTCCATTCAATTCAAGCCCCGGATAATTCTGAAGTTTTATGGCACCTGTATCTTCGATTGCTGCCGCATCCATCAATGCATATAACTTTGGTATCTCTGCATAATTGTATTCAATCAGTCTTTTTCCATCCATCACTGAAATATCCGGTGCAGATACAAAATCTGCCGAAGAGGAAAGCTCTTTAAAAATAACACCATAATTAACAGAGGTAAATAGAATGCAGTCATCACCGTATTTTTCCTTCGCCTGGCTATCATCTGTATTAATGTCTACAATGAAATCCGCAAAATCTTCTGACATGATCTTCTCACGACAATCCATATCTGATCTCCATGAAATAATACACGATTACTAACATACTATTCCACAAAAGAAAAGATTATCACTCTATGACTTACATTGTGCTATTAATTCTCATTTCCACAATTGGGCCACCTGTCTTTTCAATGTATTCTTTTGTAATGATCACTTTTCCAATATTGTCATCTTTTGGAATTTCATACATAATATCCAGCATATACTCTTCTAAGATGGAACGCAATGCTCTTGCGCCTGTTTTCTTATCTAACGCTTTTTTTGCAATAGATAGGATTGCTTCATCCGTAAATTCCAGTTTCACTTCATCTAACTCTAAAAGCCTCTCATATTGTTTTAATATTGCGTTTCTTGGCTCTCTCAATACCTTTGCAAGCATTTCTTCTGTCAGCCCGTCCAGTGTAAATAATACCGGAAGTCGTCCAAGAAATTCAGGGATCATTCCGTAAGTCCTTAAATCTTCAATCGTGACTTTTTTCATGATATCACTGGTATCGTCATATTTATCTTTCAAATCTGCAATGAAACCAATGGAGGCCTGCTCATTTAGTCTCTCTTTGATAATGCTTTCGAGATCAGGGAATGCACCGCCACAGATAAACAATATATTTTTTGTATTAATCGTGGTAAGTGGTACCATGGCATTTTTGCTGTTTGCCCCAACAGGAACTTCCACTTCACTTCCTTCTAAAAGCTTTAATAATCCCTGCTGTACGCTCTCTCCACTCACATCTCTTGCATGCGCATTTTTCTTTTTTGCGATTTTATCAATCTCATCAATAAAAATGATTCCCATTTCCGCTTTATCGACATCATTGTCAGCTGCCGCTAACAGCTTTGAAACAACACTTTCGATATCATCACCAATGTAACCGGCCTCTGTAAGGGAGGTAGCATCTGCAATCGCAAGCGGTACATCTAAGATTCTTGCCAATGTTCTTACCAGATAGGTCTTTCCACATCCTGTCGGTCCAATCATCAGCATATTGGACTTTTCAATCTCAACTGCATTATCATTGCATTCTGCTGCTATCCTCTTATAATGATTATATACTCCTACAGATATGACTTTTTTTGCATATTCCTGTCCAACCACATATTCATCAAGCTGTTTCTTAATCTTATGAGGTGCCGGAATATTCTTGATATCGATAATCGGTTCTTTTTTCTCACCTGGTTTCTTTTTCTTTAGCTTTCTGCTATTTCCCGGCATCCCCCCTTGTAAATCTGAAAGATTGATAAACCTGATATTGGGAATACCATCTTTCATATTTCCAAAGAATCCATTGTCCTTTTCTTTATGATCGTCATTGTCATTTGAACCATCATCGTTTTTTTTAATCTCATTTTTCTCTTTTTGAAAAGAATCTCCGCCTCTTTCTACACAGCTTTCAGCTGCTTGATCTGCGTTTTCACTGGTGTTGTTTTGCGGCTGGCTGCTATTCATATTTCCAAACAGCCCGTTTCCAAAAAGCAATGAACTCAGATCCATGCCGTCAAGATTCATATTTTCTTTACTAACATTCATTCCATTTGACTCCATCATATCAAATGTTTTCTGCATACAATCGGGGCAGATTGAAAAACCACCCGGCATAGTTACCTGTCTTCCTGTTTTGCTCTCAGATCTTCTGCAGAGCACACATACCTTTTCATATTCATCGTCATTCCTATTGTTGTTTGACATTATTATTGATCCAAACCTTTCCTAATTATTTTCTATAGCAATATTTCGGGATACCATTTTCAATTACCGGCTTATTCTCTCCCTGGATCAATGGCAGGACATACCTGATAAACGCTTCCAGAATGTCTGTTCCATCCTCACTGATCCATTCTCTTGGAACTACCTTTTCTTTATTGCATACTTCAGAACAATCAACACACTGAAGCTCTATTTCATATTCATCCTCATCTTTTCTAATGAATGCTACCATCTTTCCTGTTTCACCCAATAAACATGCTTTGACGCCATACCTGCCTGCCTTGATCGCTTCCTCTATATCTGTCATCGACGCAAGCGCTGCCTTACATCTCTGATTTACATTCAGTTCTACGGAACGTACCTTAACACCAAGCTCCTGCTTAATCACATTTTCAAGATACTTTCCACATCCTGTCAGCATTTTATGCCCAAAATTATCTAAACCTGCTTTTCCTGAATATTCACAGATAAAAGTTCCTTTTTCATCTTTGATTCCTTCTGAAACACAGACTACAATATTGTTTCTTCTGTCAAGCTGATTTTTGACTTTTCTGACAAACTCATCCACATCAAAAGGTACTTCCGGAAGATAAATCAACACCGGATTGTCTGTCTCATACTTTCTTGCAAGCACGCTTGCCGCTGTAATCCAGCCCGCATGTCTTCCCATCAGTTCAACAATCGTCACTGATTTCGTATCGTAGACATTCGCATCCATCACAATATCTCTTACAGTAGTTGCCACATATTTTGCAGCGCTTCCATATCCCGGAGAATGATCTGTCAGTGTCAAATCGTTGTCAATTGTCTTTGGTACCCCTATCACTCTTACCGGGCTATTTGTTATTTTAGCATAAACTGACAGCTTATGTACTGTATCCATGGAATCATTTCCACCAATATAAATGAAATAGGAGATATCCAGTTCCTTAAATTTCATAAAAATCTCTCTGTAAATAGAATCTTCCATGGATTCCGGGAGTTTATATCTGCATGAACCGAGATAGGCTGCAGGAGTGTGCGTCAGAAGCTCTAACTCTTCATCACTCAGATCACTCCTCAAATCAACAACTCTTCCTTCAATAAACCCTTCAATCCCATTAATCATACCATATATTTTATCAATTTTGTCACTCTGTTCAACAGCCTCTTTGATCACCCCATATAAACTTGAATTGATAACTGTTGTCGGTCCACCGCTCTGTCCAACTGCAATATTCACTTTACACATTTTCATTACCTCTCAAAATCAATTTTTTTAAGAATAGAGTGTCTTTCACTTCTTTGGCAAAGACATAAACATAGTAATAGTATATCAAATTTTGTAATATTAAGCAACAATAGAGTTTTGGCGTCAAAGAGAGGCACCGCACATCTTTGATATGCGATGCCTCTGAAAAATGAGAAAATCTAAACCATCTATCTATGTCAAGTCTGTTGATCCAGACTATTTTCCTTTATTCCATTGAACCTCCAAGTGTAATTTCCACCTCTTTTTCTACATATTCTTTATCCTGCAGATACTGGACTGTTAATGTTACCGTAGTACCTTTTTCATAATACTCCAGTTTTTCCTGCAACTCTTTCATAGAAGTAACTTTGTCACCATTAATTGCTGTGATAATATCTGATTTTTCTATTCCGGCTTTCTCGGCAGCTCCTTTTTCGATTACCTCAACAACAAGTACTCCTACCGGTGCATCGTAAGCTGCTGCTAATTCTTCTGTCACATCTCTTCCCTTAATATTGATATAACCTTTTTTATCAGGATCCACTTTCATTAAGGTTTCTCTGCTCATCAAATCTTCAATAATATCTGTCACTTCTGAAACAGGTATTGCAAATCCCATACCTTCTACGGAAGAAGAGGAATACTTGGCAGCATTAATTCCAATCACTTCACCTTTCGTATTGAGTAATGCTCCACCACTGTTACCAGGATTGATTGCTGCATCTGTCTGAATCAATGTCATTGTCCTGTCTTCATATTCTACTTCACGATTCAATGCGCTTACGACACCTGTCGTAACAGACTGTCCATATCCAAGTGCATTTCCAATTGCAATGGTCCCTTCTCCGACCTTTAATTCATCCGAATTACCAAGGGTTGCAATCTTGATGGAATCAAGTGTTGACTTCTTAATATCTGATAGCTTTATTGATACAACAGCCAGATCATTGTCATAATTTGTCCCTTTAATATATGCATCCACTGTTTCATCATCAATAAACTGAACCTGAAGGCTGTCTGCTCCTTCTACCACATGGTTATTGGTTACAACAAGAAGTTCCGTATCATTCTGTCCTATAATGATTCCTGAGCCGGCGCCTGTCTGCTCCTGGTATTCATCTTCACTACCATAAAATCCCCACCAGTTGCTATACACTGACTGTACCATCTGGGTACTTGTAATGGCAACAATCGATGGCATTACATTTTGAACCACATCAGAAACATCTGAAACGATTGTCTGGTTCTGAGAACCGGATGCAACACTTGACAAACCTATTGTCTGTTTATTATCTCCCGAACTTGTTACTTTCGTCGATGTAACCTTTGTATTTTTCGAGTGATTATCTGTAGAATTTGTATTAATAATTCCAAGTTTATCTCCACCTACATAGATGGTTCCCAAAGCCACTACCCCAAATATTGCTGCACTGGCAATAATGCTTACACCTTTATAAATAATTCCATGTTGTTTTTTTGTTTTTGGGGTATGATTCTTTTGTTTTTTATTCTGTTTTTCTTTACCTGAAGGCTGGCTTCCTGCCTGGTTCTGCGTCATAAATATTGGCCGGCTCTGATTCTGCCATCCCTGATCATTCTGTGGTCTTATATTTTGCCATCCCTGATCATTCTGATCACTTTGTATATTCTGCTGTGGCCGGTCATTTCTCTGAGGCATCCCCTGGTGCATCATTTCAGATTGTTGTGTCAATGTATCATATTCTTTCACATTGTTTTCATTCACTTTAGTAACGTTCTTTTGAGGATTGTCCTCCTGTTCCTTTAATTCAGATATTCCTTCCGGCAAATTAAATCTGCTTGTTGTTTCCATATTTTCAGTTTCCTTATTTTCAAATTCATTCGACATATCAGTTACCTCCTTCATACATCTTCATCATCTCTTATTGTTGTTGCTTTTAATAATTAGTATCTTATCAGTCATTTGTGTTTAAATTGTGTTTTACA
>CACYDA010000172.1 GCA_902773095.1 uncultured Lachnospiraceae bacterium
TACCGATGTTATTTTAACAGTCTGCTTATGCTTTTTGTGCACTATATACAACATGAGTTACCTGAAATAAAGTTTCACAATTGCCTAATACAACTATATTATGAAAGGAGTTTTTACTATTGAACACAAATATTAATGACAAATTACCACAGATTGATAATGAATACATCAATTTTGCGGAAGCTTTCCAAAACGTTGAAAAGTTTAAACAGATTATGTGCTGGTATGGCTGTGCAATCCGGGAAGTCAGAACAAAACTGGAAGTACTAAACGATGATTTCCAGGCTAATTATTCACGTAATCCTATTGATAATATCAAGTCAAGAATCAAAGATCCGAAAAGCATCTACGATAAGTTAAGACGCCGTGGTTTTCCTATTACCCTGTTCAGTATTCTTGATAATCTCCATGATGTTGCCGGTGTCAGGGTAATCTGTCCTTTTATCGATGATATCTACACCGTCGCTGACATGCTGATTGCTCAGGATGACATCCGTGTTATTACAAAAAAAGATTACATCAAAAACCCAAAACCAAACGGATATCGAAGCCTACATCTTGTGGTGGAAGTTCCCATCTTTCTATCCAGTGGAAAACGTCTGATGAAAGTAGAAGTTCAAATCAGAACGATTGCGATGAATTTCTGGGCCAGCTTAGAGCATCAGATCCATTATAAAAAAACACAGGAAAATGTTGATGATGTAATTGACCAGCTTACAAAATGTGCAAACCTGATTTATGAAACAGATATGACAATGCAGACCATCCGTAAACAGCTTGAAGCCGAGGGAAAACTGACCATGGAATAAGGATTGATCAACAAACAGAATAAGGAACAGATTCTCATGATAACAGAGTCTGTTCCTTATATACTTATATACTTATATACTTATATACTTATATTCTTTTATGATTAAGATATCAGAATTCCACTTTTCTAATGGCATGTTCCCAAATCCACTCATAAATATCTTTAAACACACATTCTCTTACCAATTCATTAAGGAGTTCGTGTCTGCTTCCCTCATAAAATTTGATAGTGATATCTTCCATTCCATACTTTTTATACTGCTCATACACTTCTTTTACCTGTTTTGTATATCCACCAACAGGATCATCAGAGCCGGAAATCAAAAGTGTCTTTATATCATCCGGAATTTTTTTAATATTACTCTCTTTTTCAATATACAAAATCGTTGATAACAACGCATTCACACCGTTCACAGTAAAAATATATCCACATTTTTTATCCTGATTATACAGTTTTATCCTCTCATTGTCTGAAGTTATCCACGCGTTCTTCACTTTTGGTTTTTTAATCCTTCGGTTATACGTTCCGAACATCAGAAAATATAAAAGTTTACTTCGATATCTGTCACCCTTTATTTTACTGATGATCTCACATAAAATCTTACCTGCTAAAACTTCCTTATACGGCTGATTTCCCGTTCCCATAAGAATGGCTGCATCAATTTCCCTGCCATATTCCATCATATATCTTCTTGCCAGGAATGAACCCATACTGTGTCCTAATAAAATATAAGGAACTCCGGGATAATGTTTTTTCACTACCTTTGTGATATGATGCAAATCCTGGACAGCAAGACTGCTTGAGGTATATTTTTCTTTTTCTTTCCCCTTTATACCGATAAAAGGGATTGAAAAATATCCTAAATCATCCTCACTATTAATGGATCTTCCATGACCCATGTGATCATTTCCCACAACAAGAATATCTCTCTCTGCCAAATATCTCGCAAACTCATCATATCTCTCGATATACTCTGCCATTCCATGTGAAATCTGAACTACTGCTACCACATCCCGTTTAGGTATCCACATTTTTCCATGAATCATATAATATGTATTACTTGACGGAAATTCAAACTCCTTTACTCGCACATCATCACTCATCGACTATACCTCGCATTTTCATATTTCTGTTTTTATGTTCCCTTTTGTTTCACTTAATGTTTTATCAATCTTTCATATTGCTGCTGACTCTTGTTACCGCCTGCTTCCACCCTGCATATAATCTGGTTCTGCATGTCTGATCAATTGCCGGCATAAACCTTTTTTCTATACAGACATTGCTTTTAATCTCATTCATATCCTTATAATATCCCACACCAAGCCCTGCAAGATAGGCTGCTCCTAATGCTGTCGTTTCAATCATCTTAGGTCTTAATATTTCTGCACCGAGAAGATCTGACTGAAACTGCATCAGGAAATCGTTTGTGCTTGCACCACCATCCACACGAAGTGAACTTAGTGGAACTACTGCATCTTCCTCCATTGCCCGAATCACATCCATACTCTGATAGGCAAGTGACTCAAGTGTCGCTCTTACAAAATGAGCCCTGCTTGTCCCTCTTGAAAGTCCAAATACCGCGCCTCTGGCATAGGCATCCCAATATGGTGCCCCTAGTCCGGTAAATGCCGGAACCACATACACACCATTACTATCCTTCACCGACATGGCTAGTTCATATGTATCTTCAGCCTTCTCGATTAATTTCATTTCGTCTCTTAACCACTTAATGGCAGCTCCTGCCACAAATACACTTCCTTCGAGAGCATATGTTACTTTTCCGTTGATCCTACTGGCAATTGTAGTAAGAAGACCATTTTTTGATTCAACAACATTACTGCCTGTATTCATCAGAAGGAAACATCCTGTCCCATATGTATTTTTTGCTTCCCCTTCATTAAAACAGCACTGTCCAAACAAAGCTGCCTGCTGGTCACCGGCAACCCCTGCAATCGGAACTACTCCACCAAACACCGACTCATCTGTATAGCCAATTAATTCCGAAGAATCTTTTACCTGTGGGAGCATCGAACTTGGTACTCTCATCAGCTCTAATAATTCATCATCCCACTTTAGATTGTGAATATCAAATAACATTGTTCTGGATGCATTTGTGCAGTCTGTTGCATGAACTTTTCCCTTTGTCAGTTTGTAAATCAGCCATGTATCAACTGTTCCAAATAATAATTGTCCATTTTCGGCCTTCTTTCTTGCCCCTTCAACATGGTCTAGGATCCATGCAATTTTTGTAGCAGAAAAATAGGGATCCGGTATCAATCCTGTTTTTCTTTTGATTTTCTCTTCGTAACCATTACTCTTTAGTCTTTCAATTTCATCTGCAGTTCTTCTGCACTGCCATACAATGGCATTATAGACAGGTTCTCCGGTTTCCCGGTCCCATACAATCGTCGTCTCTCTCTGATTAGTAATCCCAATGGCAGCCAATTGAGTGCTTTCAATTCCTTTCGCTGCCATTGCCTCTACCATGACAGCTAGCTGGGATGACCATATTTCGTTTGGGTTTTGTTCAACCCATCCATTTTTTGGAAAATACTGTGTAAATTCTTTTGAAGCAGAAGAAACAATTTCTCCCTGCCTGTTAAAAATAATACATCTTGAACTGGTGGTTCCCTGGTCAAGGGCCATAATATATTTTCCCATAAAAACCCTCCGTTTTTGTCATAAACTTCAACTTATACTTTACTTTTCATTGCCTCAATCTTTTGTTGTCTTTTCTTTTTTCTGTGTTTTGCAAATACAATAATAAACAATATCCATGCAACAACTGCTATAATGACTGCAATCATTGCATAGATCTGCCATGTATGATAGATTGATACATATTTATATCCTAATTTACTGTTAAGGTGGAGTAGTTTTTCACCGGAAATCATTGAATTAATATGCAATGAATAGGCACACACAGCAGTTGCTGCCAATGTAATGATGATCGTAATCAAAAATAATGCGAGAATCATTTTGCGCGCCTCCTTTTTTTAATCCCTCTTGCAAATACAACGATATAAATAATGCCAAGAACAATCGAAATAATTGTCAGAATATACAGTTCCATTCTTCCCTTTTTATTAATTTCATAACTTACTGTTGCTTTATATACCGTCTTGTTTCCTGCAAGATCACAAGCCACAAGCTCTATTTCATTTTTTCCAAGTCCTAAGTCCACCTTTTCATTAAAATATCCTTTTTGAAGGTCAATCTCTTTTCCATTTAGCGTAACAATTGCTCCATTTTCAGAATATCCGCTTACATAGACATAACTTTTAGAAGTCACAAGATTGTTGAGATCGTCTGTCACTGACAAGGCAGGCACAACCGTATCCACATAGATCTTCTTTACAAATTCTTGCTTATTCCCATCTTCATCGGTAACAAGAAAAATAACTTCATTGTCACCATCACTCATGATCACCCGATACGAACCTGTCTCTGTCTCATGCTCTAGCTTGCGCTCACCGTTTAAAAATGCATCTATGATACAATCACCGTTGGATTCTACTTTACCTTCAATGAATTTATGTGATGTGATATCCTCATCAAGATCAAATGTCACTTCTGCATCTGTCCTGGTGTTGGAAAGAACCTCAATCTTATCATAATTACTTCTCTTGTCAGCGTACACTACTGCAAGATAGACCTTCTCTTCATCATTACCATTTTCATCAGTGTCAAATTCACCATAATAAAATCCCTCGCCCTCAATTTCATCGACGGTTTTCAGATTCATATCCTTGTCCCATACATATACTTTAAAATCATCATATTCATTTTCATATGTCCAACTGATATAATATCCATCATTATATTTTCCGCCGGCGACATCCTGTACCTTTTCCGTCACATCTTTCTTCTGATAGCTGATAACAGAATCAGAATACTGTCTTTTATAAATTCCATTATATGAAATGCGGATATAAAAATGATATTCTCCTGAAAGCACTCTTTCCATATTAAGTTCAACTGTTCCATTTGCACCATTTTGACCTGAATAGACCTCGTCACCATCAAATCCTTTATCATCCGTATCTGCAAATATCTCCACATAAATATTATCCGGACAATCGCTTACAGAATACTCTGCCTCATATTTGTCACCATTTTCTTTTACCGTAAATGTATCGATAACAAGAGAATTCGGAATCTGTCCCACATTGATGTCTATTTTACCAAGAGAATTTCCTGTGACTTTCACCTTCCATTGTCCTTGCGCCGCCTGGCCTACCGTTACCACAACTTCTCCCGGTGCCTGATAAAAGGCATTAGGAGTATCCTTTTTACTGTATGTCTTTCCATCCGGTGAAGCAATCTCTACATCTGCCTCTTGATCATATTGTTCCCAGGTAATCGAAAACGCTGCATTCGTATACTCATGATTGACATCAATCGTCATTTCTTTTGTCTCACCAAATACATCCAACGAAAAACTAAAGACAAATAGCAATACACCTATCAGGATTTTAATATATTCACTGCTGTCATTTATCTTCATGCCACTTTTTTTTATAAGACTAACCATATTTGTTTCAGTGTATATCATAAATCTTTCACTCTCTACCTTTCCGTTTTTAATACGTAACGTGTATCTTATCCATTAAGAATAATTCTCCATTGTCTTCATACCACAATGATGCTTCTTGATCGGTGCTGCCGTCTTTATAGTTTATGGTTACAGATGCTTTATCAAAATCCCAGTCAAAATCAATTTTCACTGATGATTCACCTTCTGAGTTGATTCCTAGAATCGGGCATTTCAATTTACCATCAACTCCAAGTCCTATGTATGCTCCTGTGAAATTTCCGCCAAGATTTGCATCTGCTCCTCCTGATATTTCCATTCCAAATCCCGAGAGAGCCAAATCGACATCCGCTGTTATATCAATTCCAGATTCATTAATCTTTGCTTCGGCTGATACTTTTTCTGAACCTAACAGATTCATATCCGCAGCAATCTTAAACTCAGGCTCTGAAAAATTAATTGAAACATCTCCGTTAATTTCTCCAATTTCTCCCCACTCTTTAAATTTTTTTAATAAAACATTATCCCCATCAAATGATGCAAACAGATTAGCCTCCGCTCCAATTCCAGCCTGCAAAATCACATCCTGATAATCATACGCATCGCTTTCAATACCTGTTCCAAGGATCTCATACGTCTGTGGAGAAACAATGCTTTCATAGATTTGAAGAATCATCGTACTGATTCCCTGCATACTTCCATCAACACTGTTGATATCAATGACCTTGTATACAGTGATTCCCGGATTCAATGATGCTTCTAAACTGATGCTGTCAGGAAGCCAATAATAAGAAGAAATACTGCCTTCCAATCCCTCTATTCCGGTTCCTGCAAAACCTTTTATGGTTCTTCCAAAATCAATCTTTCCACCAATCTTCCAGTATTCATGTTCCGCATCAAGTGAATTTAATTTAATAGAAAACTCATTGACACCGATATTTCCTAAATTCAGTGAATCATTCACATCAACAGAAACTTCTCCGCCAAACTCAATTCCATCCGGCGTGATTGCCATTGAAATACCACCGTCAAATGCTTTTTTTATATCAAACTTGTTTGCTTCACTTCTCTTTAATACTTTTGGTTCCTCTTTATTGGCACCTGTTTTATGCCGGATTGCATCCTTGAAACTGCTTACAATCTCAGATAGATCAAATGTTTTGATATCCACCTGAAGCCTATTGGAATAGAGATTCACCTCTGCCACATCTACATCCATGATCAATGGGATTTTTAGATCAAAATTTGCCACTGTACTATCAAATGAGGCACCTGATTTTGTAACCTCTGCTACATACTGTTTGTTCTGTATGACATAGTCTTTTCCTGCCATCACAAGACTGGCAAAACCACCATTACTCTCTTCCATCCGGCTATAACTTACATACAGCTTTGACTGACCACTCAATTTCCCTGCGTCCCCGACATAAACCGATGCACTCCTGGTAAGATCAATATCCTTATTCATTCCTGATACATCAATCTGCATATCACCTGCACTATGAATAAAACCGTTAATCATTACATTTCCACTGGCAACAAGCATCGAATCCCCTGTCTGACCAATCGAATCCGCTGTGATTGTCACACTTCCAAGTCGAACGGATTTTGTTTTTCCTGACTTAAAGACTTTAAACATCTTATTTGCTATTGCAATCTTGCCATCTTCAGTCTTGACCAGCACATCATACATCCCCGGTTCAAAAGAACCTTTGAGTGTTCCAGTAAGCCTTGTCTTATCTTCAACTGATACATTTGTAAGAGGAATATTTCCAATTACAACATTAATTCCTTCTTCAAATCCGCCACCAGTTATGACAACTTCTACACCATCAGCAGCTTCCTTCAGGGAAATACAAGATGGTGTCATGGAAGATACACCGATTGCATCCTCATCAATCTTAATGATTTCAGATTCATCTTCTTCATTGTCCGGTTTATTTTCCTCATTCAGATAATAATCTTTTGTCTTAGAAGTACCATATTCATTGATACTGACAGTAAGATATCTCGGATCTGTATCAACATTTTTTTCAATTGTATATTCGATACAATAATTATTGATAATATATCTCTGAAGAGTCAGATAAATATCAGCTAAATCAGAAGAATCTGATGCTTTCATATACTTACCGCCTGTTGCATCAGCAATCCATTTCATATACTCTTCATCACAATCACCAAAAGCTACCGTATAAACACATATCCCTTCCTTAACTGCTTCATCAATCGCATTTTGCATACTGTCTCTTGAACCGCCATCCTGTCCATCCGACATCAGTATGATTGCTCTGCTTCCTTCCTCATCTTTTATCTCATCTAAACCTGCAAAAAGACCGGAAGAAATGTTCGTTCCTCCGCCTTCTCTTACATCATTAATGGCTCTTTTCAGTGATTCTGTTTTATTAGAAAGACCAGCCATAACTGTTGCACTGTCATCGTAAGCAATTACTGCTATTTTCTGTTTGTCCTGATTCATATGTTCAACAGCACTTTCTGCCGCCATTTTTGCATTTACAAGCGGTGTACCATCCATACTTCCACTATGATCCATTACAATTCCGATACTGATCTGGCTGCTCTCTCCATTTTTAAGTATACGGAACTGATCAATCTCATACTGTGTGTCGATCAGACAGAAATCAGATTCCACAAATTCAGATGCCAGCTCCTGCTTTCCATCTTTATCACCATTAATATTAATATATGCTCTTATGGTAGGGTAATTCTCTGTATCAATTTTGCTGATATGTATATTAATCTTGTCATATTTGAGTGAATTTGCAACATAAGAATTAAATGTTCCATTGATTGTTCCGGCACCAATGGTTACAACATTACTGCTCTGCTTTTTAATCAATTCTTCAATAGCACTATTTAATTCCGCATTAAACTCATCCCCTGTAATCTGATTATATTCCGAAACTACCTCGTTTAAAGCTTCTTTAATGGCTGATGTGTCACTAATATCAACACTATGATCAATGACTTTATACAAATACTCACTTGCTTTTTCTCTGTCACCTGCTACAAGATACAATTTTGCAAGCTGCAAATCATAAATTCCGGTAGTATCACCATTAACAGGCTCTTTTGCCATAATATAATTAATAGCCCTGTAAACATCTACATAAACGGCTTCCGTATACAGTTCATCTGCTTGTTCTTTAAGCATATCAATCTGATCTGCTACTTCTTCATCTTCAATATCAAATCTTTCTTTTATTCCTTCTGCCTGCTCATCAATTTGTTCTGCCTTTTCAACAAGATTTTTAACCTCTTTATCCGTCATGTCAAAGATTTCATCTGCCACAACCTCTTCCATATTATCGAGTTTCTTTTCTTTTTCAAATGCTTCCTGTGCAATGATATCCGTATAAATGACATAATTCTCTTCATTTCTGTCACTCTTTACAAGTTCCAGAGCTTTTTCTTTTGCCTCTTCATAATCGTTTTCCCTTACATAATACTTACATTCCAGCTTTTTAACTTCTTCTGTATCCCCATACTTTTCTTTGATTTCATCAATATCTTGCGGTGTTATTTCTGTGATATCTGTAGAGGTCAATTTGCTGTCCAGTTCATAATCTTTTGTAAACTGCTTTTCCTGCTTCTTTGTAAAATTCAGTGTCTCTACATAATCTTCAACAATCTTCATTTCCTCATAACTGGAATCAGAATCTTCCTCTTCACTATTACTGCCCTCATAAAAACCAACGTCCTGCATTTCAAGTTCTTTTATGTAATCTTCATAATCATCGATTTCATTGATAGAATCATCATTTTCATCCCCTATTCCAAGTTCCTCCATACATAGTTCCTGCACCTTTTGAACAAACTTGCGATTTGTTGAATTAAGTGCTCCATCACTTAATAATCTCTGTGATTTAAAATATCCCTGAACATAGTTTTTGTTCACCATATCAGCCATCGCATCAAGTACACTGGCTTCAACTTCATATCCCTCAACAGCTCCGACCAGTTTTAATTTTGCCTGATCGATATTGCCATCTGACAGATATTTATATGCCATATAGATATTTTCGCCATTCTTCTTTTTGTTACCTGATGAGTTTGTAATTCCCAGAACAACAAAAGTGATTGCAAGTCCTGCGACTCCGGTAAAAAGTAACCATTCCATCACTTTTCGTTTTATTCTAAAACCAAAATGCCCCAGAATGTCAATCAACAGAAACACGCCAAATAGAATTGCTAGTTTCCAGTACATTATTATTCCTCCTTAAAATAATTTATCGATCATGTTTGATAATAAATAACCTATTTTTATTTAATCACATCTGTCACATCTGCCTTTGTCACTCTGATCAGGTCTTCTGGATGAATCAAAATCTGTACGCCAATCCTTCCGCCACTGATGATGACTTTTTCAAAATTCCTCACTGACTCATGAATAACTGTTTTGTACATTTTTTTCATTCCAATTGGTGTACATCCGCCTCTTATATAACCTGTGACCTGATTAATATCTTTCACATGTATCATTTCAACATTTTTTTCTCCAACAGCCTTTGCTGCTTTTTTCATATCGATTTCCTGATCAATTGGAATTACAAAAACGTAATAATTGCCACTCTTTCCGATAGTAACCAATGTTTTAAATGATTGGTCATAAGATTGTCCCAGCTGATCGGCGATGGTAATTCCATCCTTAAACTCGTCACATTCATATGTATTAAGTTCATACTCTATCTTATTCTTATCCAATATTCTCATTGCATTCGTTTTGACTTCTTTTCCCATGTTATCTCCCTTTTATCCAGCTGGTTTTCTTTCTCTATTTTAATTATACAATTATATATTTCCATCAAAAATCTGTTTTCTCATATTTTTCTGCATATTTGTCTGCTGTTTATGTATCAATATCCGCATTTTATTATTACATGCACATAACATGCTCAAAATAAGGAATCCATTCTTCCCACTTTCTTTTACTTTCTCTTTAAATTAGCATATTGCCCCTTAATCATCATATATATTTCTTTTCCAACATCCTGTCCCAATCTGCTGACAAGCATTCTGTATAAATGCTGTTTTCCTGTAGATTTACCTATTGCTTCTACAAGTACAGGAACATATTCTTCACCATATTTTTCGCCCACAATCTCTCTGACATCTTCTGTAATATTCAGCTTAACTTCAGCTGCAAATATTTTATTCTTTGATGTAGGATTCTGTATCTGTGGTGCCCCTTTCTTTTTGGTTTCAACTCCATGCTTTGACGTGAATGCAGCTTTTGCTTTGTTTACTGCTTTTGTTGCCAATCTGTCAGTCTGTTTTTTCGTCAATTCAACTACCAATTTTTCCCAATCTGAACTATTATCCGCCTTTTGTGAATATAACTGTTCATTATTGTAATTCTGATTTCCATTCTTTAGCGGACCTTTTTCATGAATATTATTCTTCGGTTTCTCAATTTTTGCCCTGCCAAAAAATGACCTGTCATTTTTATTCACTTTTTTCTCTTTATTATCCTTTTGATTTGCACCAAAAAATATCAATCCATTTGACCTATCAGATTTAGATTTTTCATTTGAAATACTCTCTTCCTGATGCTGTGTCTCATTCAGCCTTACCGTCTCTTTAATTTCAAATATATTTTTGGACGGAAGCACTGACACTTTCTCTATAAATTTAGATTCCAGCATATCATTTTCCAAATCATCATCCGGCTCATTACTGACAAATGCCTCTATGCTTTTACTCATTGTTATATGTGCATTACATAATTCTTTATTTTCGTCCCAAAAATTAATTGCACATAAAAAACCTTTATCCGCACTGATTATCACAATATTTCTATATCTGTTTTCCATAACAAGATAACCAAGATATGTGGAAAGCTGAAAATCAAGTGAATTTCTTCCACCTCTGATTATCATATAGGTCTCTATTTCTGCTTTGCTTTTACTGAGAAGCATATGAACATCAAATGTAATAGCATCCGCATTCTTACTATAGAAAATGATTACTTTATCTTCTTCATCAAGATTTTCAACACCCTTTAGACCGGCAGATCGTACATTTTCAAAATCTACTAAATAAACTGTCATTGTTAAAAATTCCTCCCTGATTTGTTGATGCAGGATATTGATACATTAACAGACGATTAAATTATATCAAAAGGAAAGAATGTTTACAACTTTTTTAGAAAAATGACAGCAATCTTTTATTGTTTTTTTTACTGATTTAGGTTATTATTTTATTTATCTAAACTATATTTGAAAGGACATTTACGGTATAATGATTAAAGAGATTACTTCAACTGAATTTAAAGAAACACTGGCTGCTACAGATAAATTGTTTCTGGTCGATTTTTTTACTGAATGGTGTTCTCAAAGTAAAGCCATGTCACCTGTCATTTCGCAGATTTTAATGGAATACAAAAAAGATGTAACCATTAACAGACTCAATATCGAAAAATATCCCGATATCGCTCTTGAATACAGAGTACTTTCGATTCCTACGATTCTTGTATTCAAAAATGGCAGTCTCGCCGGAAGAATAGAAGGTGTCGTTACCAAATCAGCGATTGAACAGAAATTAAAAAAATACTTATCATAATGGAGGAGTAGTATGGAAGATAACGGCAAACATAAATTTACCAAAAACAACCGCTATTTTACAATATGCATATATGTTGTTCTCACTGTCTGTGTTTCAACAATTTTGTTTAAGGCAATTTGGGACTGGAAGGGAACCATAGATACATTCTCAAAGATCATTGATATGTTGTCGCCTTTTCTCATCGGCATTTTGATTGCTTATTTGATGAATCCACTTGTCAATCTTACAGACAGGCTACTCTTTAGAAAACTATTTCATGTGAAGAAGGACTATGTCAGCAAGCTTTTGGCAATTCTTTTTGTCTATGTCGTTGTCATTGGAATTATCGTCATATGTATTTCCATCATTATTCCTGAAATCTATTTAAGCCTTAAGAGTATTTATGAAGGTGTGCAGGAAAGCTACGACAAATTTTTAAGATTTCTTGATACCACAAGTAAAAAACATCCTGATTGGGATATCACTTATATCACCAATCTTGCAAAAGATAACAGTTCAAATATTATTAATTTTGTTCAGGGTTCTGTAAACACAGTACTTCCGCTTCTTTACAATACTTCTGTATCTGTGATCTCATGGGCAATTAATATTCTTATTGCGATTATGGTTTCATGTTACCTGCTGATTGATAAAGAACGAATGCTTTTCAATATCAAAAGACTTATTTATGCTGTTACCAA
>CACYDA010000173.1 GCA_902773095.1 uncultured Lachnospiraceae bacterium
AACTCCGTCCTTTATAGTAATGTTAAATACGCCTAATGCAAACGATCCTAGTAAGAATGTTAGTGCTCAATATCAAGGTACTGATTATAAAGTATCTATTTCTGGCAATGGTGTGAATAACACATATAATTATGGTCAATACCCACAATTAACTGTTGGCCAAACTTATACTTTTACAGTAATTATGCCTCCTGCTCAGAAGTATACTGGTACGCCAAAGACTGTACAATTTAATGGTTCACAAATAGAATTATGGGCTAATAAAAACGCCACTCCTGTTCCTAAATATACAGTTACTATTAATGTAACTCCTTCCAATGCAACTGTGAAAGTTGACGGAAATCCTTACGACGGTCCGATACAGGTAGAATCAGGTAAAACCATTATTATAAAAGCTACAGCTTCTGGTCATAAAGATAAAATTGAGCCACGTACTATTACAAGTAATACAACTATTAATATAAAGTTAGATCCAGAATCGGTTACACCTGAAACAGAATATTGTACAGTTACTGTTGGTAATATAAATCCTGCGTCTGCTATTGTAAAGTTTAATGGAACTAGATATACAACTGGACAAACATTTCAAATACCAAAAGGCGCAACTTTAGTAATTGATGGAACCGCTGAAGATGATTATTATCCTTATAATAGATCTATTATAATAAATAATTCCTGCACGATAGATGTTCCTTTTATGCCAAAAAGCGCATATTATACGGTAAAACTTTGTTCTAAAAATGTTAATAGATCAACTGTTTATTATAAAGTTCTTACTGATGAAGACGCCAATGTAAATAATGTTATTAAGAATCAAGATGTTGAAATAGCAATAAATGATACATTTAAAATAAAACAGGGTAATAAGTTTTACATTTCTACTAATACCGCACTTGGCGAAAATCCAGACAATTGATATGATTGAAGTAATCATGAATTTACGCCAGATCAAAATAATTATTGTGTAAATGTTAATTTACAACAAAAAAATTATTATACGTTAACAGTATATGATGGAGCAAACAATCCAGAAACTCCTCCAGCTGGAACAACAAATATTAAAGTAGAAGACGCTTTGTTCTGGCAAGAAGACATTCCTTTATATGATTTTAATGCTAATGCCGACACTTTAATTGTTCCCGAAGGCGCACATTTAAGAATATTGGCTAAGAAAAGAGGTTATCAAGATTTTGTTGTAATAGACACTGATTATATGAACGAAGACGTTAATGTTTATCTTAACATGTTAGCTCTTCCTTCACATTATCTCTATGTTACACCATTAATAAATGGAAATGAAGATACCACTATTAGATACTCTGATTATACATGAGATGGAAATACTTTAAAAGTTATTCCATTAGGATACAACACTTCTACTGGAAAATCCATTAGATGTACTTTTAATATACAGAGTAGTAGTAAAACAACAATAACATACATTGAAAATCCGTCTAATATAAAGGATTGTTATGTTTCTGATAAACAATATAATGCAACATACGATACAGATTATGATTATATTGTAAATTTCCCTATTAAAAAGGTGGAATTGGATCCAGGAGAAACTTATATAGGTGGTGTTACTATTACTAATAACGATAGTGATTCAGTTACAATTCAATTTGTTACAGATTTCGACGGACATGTTCCAGATAGTTTTACTGTAACACCTAATCAAGTGGAATTGACTGTTGGTGGAGAACCAGCACAAATAGTGATAAATAGTACAAAACCATGATATTATATTGCGTCTGATCCAAGTATTATTACATTAACTCCTACTTCTGGTTCTTCTGGTACAACAACTGTAACAGTATCCACTAATAGTACTGTACCTTGTAATGGTACAATATTGATACAAGATAATCAAAATCATACAATTCCGTTTACATTATCTGCTGCACCAGTCGTAGAAGGATTGTCTGTTAGTCCAAATAGTATAAATTTTGAAGCTAATGGTGGAACTTATTCTGGAAATATTACAGTAACCAATACTACAAGTTCAACTTGAAGTGTTACGAGTAAACCTGCATGAATTACAACACAATCTAGTGATGATTCTCTTATCGTAATAGCGAATTCTAATGTTTCTTCTGTAGCTACTGCAAATAGAACTGGAACTATTACATTAACTGCTGGATCGTATTCAGCCACGGTAACTGTTAGTCAAGATGGAAATGATCCAACCGTTACCATAACTTATGCAGACGATCCAAGCGGTGATGATGCACCAGACTATATGATTACCATAAACGGAGACACTCCAGATGTTAATAATCAATGGTCTTTCGAAAATGGTACAACTATAGAATCTATAGATATTGATATAAGAGATGATGATTATGATGAACCGGAGATTTATTTGAACGGGGATCTTTATGATGGTGAAGAATTTATTTTAAATGATAATGTTATGTGTATACTTAAATGATTAAAGAAAGAGCATACGATTACAATAAATACAAATGCTGATTCTGTTACAATAAATGGTACTAGTGGATATACTAACGGTAGTACATTTACAGCTAAAAATGGAGATGAAATAGAATGATCTGCTGTTAGAGGAATTGTTTCAGACTCTGGAACATGACCTGTAAATGGATTTTATACATTATATATCAATTTATCTGATGAACCAACATACTCTGCTACTGTAATTAACAACTCTTCTATAACGAGCGGTGTTACAATAGAAATGGGCGTAGATCCAGAATCTTTACGTGAAACTTCTAGTATGAGTGGTATTATTGATGGTGATACAGTGTATGTTCAAGTATTCAAAGATGGATATGATGTAATTAACATGAGTGAAACTGTTGATGGTGCGGATGTAACATTCTATATTGAAAATTCTGATTGGCACGAACAAGTAATTGTACCGCAGTCTGTCGTAGTAACATATAACGGAAATAATTCTTTTAGTGTAGCCTATCCAAATACAGTTCAGTTAACTGCAACTGTATATCCACAAGGTGCTAGTCAAACAGTCAATTGGAGTATTGACGAACATCAAATTGCTACTGTAGATAACACAGGATTAGTTACTCCAGAAGATACTGGTGAAGTTATAGTAACCGCAACAATTCCTGGTACACAAATAAGTGGTAGTATTAGCGGAGAATTTACTAGTTCTACTCCTGCTGAGCCAACAACATATTGTGCTACATTAGATAACAACTCTGGGGCAGACGCTGAAGAAATTAGTGTTAAATTCTCAATGTATAATGATGATTGAGAGAACGTTTCTGAATCTAATGAACTTTGTGAATTAGAAACTGGCGATACAGTATATCTTCATGTTGAAAGAGATGGTTATGAAGACATAGACATGTCTTATACTATTGATGATGATGATTACGAATTTGTTATCAACAATAACGACTGAATAGAAGAAGTTGATCCTGGTGAAGGAAGTATATGTGCTAAAAGCGGCATTGATGCTGGATTACTAGACGATGTTGATTGTTCTATAAAACTTTCAACAACAAATGACGATTGAGATAATGTAGAAGAAACTGGCATGTTATGTAATCTACATAATGGAGATACAGTATATTTACACTTCGAAGCCGATGGATTTAGAACTGTTGATAAGTCTTATACGATAGATACTACTGATGAAGCTTGAGATGGAGATTATTATTGGTGCAAAATCTATGATAGCGATTGTGTTCCATCTTCGTTACATGTAACAGTAGATCAAAATCCATTAAGTGTAGGAGATACTGCACAAATAAACGTTTATTATTTTAGTAGAGATATAACTGGGGATATAGATGTAACATTAGATGTAAGTCAAGGTCCTAGTGAATTAGTATCACTTGATAATCAACGTAGTGAGGTTACTGTAATAGGTAATGATACGTCTAATGCGTATGTCTCAATAGAAGCGACGTATACAGATAATTGGGGTAATGTTGTTACTGGAGAAGTAATAATTACTGTATTAGGCTCTGGTAGTTAATTTAATTATAGTATAAAATAAAAAAACTCCCCCTTTAATTAGGGGGAGTTTTTAAAATTATTCATAATATATTTTTAATAATTTATTTCTAATTATTGGGGCCTGATTTACTGCTTCTATTTCTCATGGACGTTTTGCATATGGAAAATTATAGTCATATGTGTTATTTTTCCATGTAACTGTTTCCATAGTCGGTGTAAGTATTAAATCTCCTCTTTCAATTTGATTTAGATGAATTAGTTCATGGCAAAGAATTCTTATAGGATCTTCTATTGGTTTTTTTCTAATAATGATTTTATATTCATTGCCTAATTTTTCAAGCATTGCTTGTAATTTACAATTTTCAGAGGAACACTCATCTAAAAGATCCTCATCGTTAATTATTAATAGTTTTATACTATCGTAATTAAAAATCAAATTTAATATAATTTTTGCAACTACTTCTAAATCATATTTAGATTTAGTTGTAGACATGTTTTTTATGTCCAATGTTTTTGGCCATAAAAAC
>CACYDA010000174.1 GCA_902773095.1 uncultured Lachnospiraceae bacterium
CTACAACAATCCTTACAGCAGTTGTAAACAAGAAGGATGTTACTGTTGAGGGTATCAACGCAGCTATGAAGGCAGCATCTAACGAATCATTCGGATATAATGAAGATGAAATCGTTTCTTCAGATATCATTGGTATGAGATATGGTTCATTATTTGATGCTACACAGACAATGGTTAACCAGATTTCAGATGACCAGTATGAAGTACAGGTTGTTTCTTGGTATGATAATGAAAATTCATACACAAGCCAGATGGTTAGAACAATCAAATACTTCTCAGAATTAGCTTAATTTTGAATAGTTAGACCTACGCGGGTCCGGTCTTTTGGACCGGGCTCGTTTTTTGATTGACAGTTCACTCTAAGTTTTGAAAAATATAGAGTTTTTATGTTATCGAATAATAACTCTATTAAAAATAATTGATACTATGAAAGGAGCAGATTTATGCTTAACAAAAAATCAGTTGATGATATCAACGTAAAAGGAAAAAGAGTATTAGTAAGATGTGACTTCAATGTTCCTCTTGATGCAGATTTAAACATCACAGATGAGAACAGATTAGTAGCAGCACTTCCTACAATCAACAAATTAATCGCTGATGGCGGAAAGGTTATTCTTTGTTCACACTTAGGAAAACCAAAGGGAGAGCCGAAACCGGAGTTATCTTTAGCACCTGTTGCAAAGAGATTATCTGAGCTTTTAGGAAAAGAAGTAAAATTTGCAGCGGATGCAAATGTTGTTGGTGACAATGCTAAGGCAGCTGTAGAAGCGATGAATGATGGAGATGTAGTTCTTCTTGAAAATACACGTTACCGTGCAGAAGAGACAAAGAACGGCGAAGAATTCAGTAAAGAGCTGGCAAGCCTTTGTGATGTATTTGTTAACGATGCATTTGGTACAGCTCACAGAGCACACTGTTCTAATGTAGGTGTTACACAGTTTGTTGATACAGCAGTAGTAGGATATTTAATGCAGAAGGAAATTGATTTCCTTGGAAATGCAGTAAATAATCCTGTAAGACCATTCGTTGCAATTCTTGGCGGAGCTAAAGTTTCTTCTAAGATTCCTGTAATCGAAAATCTCTTGAATAAGGTAGATACATTAATTATCGGTGGCGGTATGGCTTATACATTCATGGCAGCTCATGGTGAACCGGTTGGTAAGTCATTGCTTGAAGAGGACTATAAACAGTATGCACTTGATATGGAAAAGAAAGCTGAGGAGAAGGGTGTTAAATTACTCATTCCTGTAGATACAGTAGTAGCAGATGATTTCTCAAATGATGCAAACTTTAAGATTGTTGGAAGAGGAGAGATTCCTGATGATATGGAAGGTCTTGATATCGGACCAGAGTCAAGAAAGCTCTTCTCGGACGCGATCAAAGGTGCAAAGACAGTTGTTTGGAATGGACCAATGGGATGTTTCGAAATGCCAAACTTTGCAGCCGGTACAGTAGCAGTGGCAGAGGCACTTGCTGAACTTGAAGGTGCTACAACAATTATCGGTGGCGGCGATTCAGCAGCAGCTGTAAACAACTTAGGTTTCGGGGATAAGATGACTCATATCTCAACAGGTGGTGGAGCTTCTCTTGAATTCCTTGAAGGAAAAGAGTTACCGGGTGTTGCTGCAGCAAATGACAAATAGTTTTGTCGTAACAGATGAGTATGATCTGATTGGATGTTATGTTTGATCAGATCATGTAAAACAAAAAATCATATAATGATAAATTATAAAACAAGGAGAATTACCAATGCGTAAGAAAATTATTGCAGGCAACTGGAAAATGAACAAAACTCCAAGCGAAGCAGTTGCATTAATTAACGAGTTAAAACCATTAGTAGCAAATGATGAAGTAGATGTCGTATTTTGTGTACCTGCTATTGATATCATTCCAGCTATTGAAGCAGCTAAGGATTCTAACATCCAGATTGGTGCTGAGAATATGTATTATGAAGAGAGTGGTGCGTATACAGGAGAAATCGCTCCTAATATGCTCACAGATGTTGGGGTGAAATATGTTATCATCGGTCATTCAGAGAGAAGAGAGTATTTCGCTGAGACGGATGAGACAGTAAACAAAAAAGTTTTGAAAGCTTTCGAACATGGAATTACACCGATTATCTGTTGTGGTGAGACTTTGACACAGAGAGAACAGGGTATTACAATTGACTGGATTCGTCAGCAGATCAAGATTGCATTTTTAAATGTAACAGCAGAACAGGCAAAGACAGCTGTCATCGCTTATGAGCCAATCTGGGCTATTGGAACAGGAAAGACAGCAACATCTGATCAGGCAGAAGAGGTATGTGGCGCAATCCGTGAATGTATCGCTGAAATCTATGATGATGCTACAGCGGCTGATATCCGTATTCAGTATGGTGGATCTGTAAATGCAGGAAATGCAGCAGAATTATTTGCAAAACCTGATATTGACGGTGGACTTGTAGGTGGTGCATCTCTTAAACCGGATTTTGGAAAGATTGTTAATTATCAATAAAAATTAAACAGAACTTGATGAAAGGGTGATGATTTTTTTAAAAATCATCGCCCTCGTTGTTTAATGGGTTTCTTAATGAATTTGAATGGTAAAGTAATGAGTAATGCTATTTGCTGCTCAGCTGATGATAATGGAATCATAACAAAAATAGATGGGAATGAGATAATGATCAAGCCGGATTAATTCTGCCAAAGCTGTCATTGACTTTGTTTTTGTGATTTTATATTTCATACTACATTTTCTTTAATAATATGTTATAATATGCAATGAGGTTTATCCTCATTGCGATCAATAAAAAATTTATGATATCCCATACAGATGTCAGAAATGAGGAATGAAAATGATGGAAAAGAAGTTAGATGAACTCATAAAAAAATGCTACGAAATGTGTGACTATATAGAGGCAAACAATGTGGTGAAAGATAATTTGAAGAAGCCACTTAAGGATGTGCTGAAAAATGACTTTTTGCAATACGTTCTCTATTTGTCTATGTTAGATTTAAAATTGATTAAATCAGAAGAAGCTTTTATCAAAAATGTTTTTCAACTGGATATGAATGAAGAGAGAGCAAAATCTTATAGGGATTTTTATAACCTTACACCGGAAAAGTTTGGTGTAAAAATACCGATGGCATTTAAGTATTTTGTATTGGCAGATGCCGGCAGAAAGATTTCAAATGACAAATATGACAATAAAAAGGCAAAAGTAGTAGCAGATACTTACAGGGAACTGGGGCAGTTTTATATTGCTGAAAATGAAAGAACCGGCGAACTTGAAATCAATGCAATGTCAAAGTATTGTGTGATGCTGGATGATTATTTGAGAGAATTTGGACTTCTGGTAGCTGATGGTAATGTGGGAGTGAAAGTGTCTGAAGAAAAACCGGAAGAATTGGATGCAGATCAACTTCTTGCCGAACTCAATTCATTGATAGGTCTTAAATCAGTGAAAGAAGAGGTTAATTCGCTTATTAATCTTATGAAAGTGCAGCAGATGAGAAAAGACCATGGTATGAAACAGACTAGTGTAAATAAACATCTCGTGTTTTTGGGAAATCCCGGAACAGGAAAAACAACGGTGGCAAGATTACTCGCAAAAATTTATGCTGCGATAGGAGTTGTATCCAAAGGACAATTGGTTGAAGTTGATCGTTCGGGTCTTGTAAGTGGGTATATCGGTCAGACTGCGATTAAAGTACAGGAAGTTGTAGAAAAGGCAAAAGGAGGGATTCTTTTTGTCGACGAGGCATATGCATTGACAGATGGCAAAGGGGAAGGGGATTTTGGAAAAGAAGCTGTCGATACATTATTAAAGGCGATGGAAGATAACAGAGACGATCTGATTGTGATTGTTGCCGGATATACAGATCTTATGGAGGAATTTCTTGATTCTAATCCGGGACTTCGTTCGAGATTCAATAAGTTTTTAAACTTTGAGGATTATACATCGGATGAATTATTTGAGATTCTTGTTTCGATGTGCAAGGGACAGGAGTACATGTTGTCACGTGATGCTGTAGAAGAGGCAAAGCGATATTTTGATGAGAGAACGAAGCACAAAGATGCAAGTTTTGCCAATGCCAGAGAGGTTAGAAATTATCTTGAAAAAGCGATTTCTAATCAGGCATCGCGAATTGTTGGGTTGAAAGATGTGGACAGCAACATCCTTGCAATATTGGAAAAAGAGGATTTAGAAGGGATAAATAATTGACGCAAATCATAAATAATGCTATATTATATTTTGGATTATTAAAGCATATCTGAATCAATATCGTATTATGTTAGATAATGTATGTTGAAAGAAATCAATTGAAAATGAATGAAGAAAGGATAAGTGCAAAGCTGCCCGCTTCTTTCGACTTTTAATGGGCAGATTCAGTAAATACTGAGATGCAATGGTATAAAAAATGAGTAAAAAACCAGTAGTTTTAATGGTACTTGACGGTTATGGTCTTAACGAAAAAACAGAAGGAAACGCAATTGCTATGGCTGCTACTCCTGTAATGGACAAACTGATGAAAGAATACCCGTTTGTAAAGGGAAATGCATCAGGTTTATTTGTCGGCCTTCCTGACGGACAGATGGGAAATTCGGAAGTAGGTCATATGAATATGGGTGCAGGACGCGTCATCTATCAGGATCTGACCCTTATCACAAAGTCAATCAATGATGGAGATTTCTTTAGTAACGAAGCACTTATGGCCGCAATCAAAAATTGTAAAGAGAACAATTCAGACCTTCATTTATGGGGATTATTATCAGATGGTGGAGTTCACAGCCATAATACACATTTATACGGAATTTTGGAATTATGTAAGAAGGAAGGTTTAAGCAATGTATTTGTTCATCCTTTCCTCGATGGAAGAGATACTCCGCCTGCATCAGGAAAAGATTTTGTTGCAGAGTTAGTTGATAAAATGGCAGAGATTGGTGTAGGTAAAGTGGCAACAATTTCAGGACGTTATTATGCGATGGATCGTGACAATCGTTGGGACAGAGTAGAAAAGGCATATGCTGCCCTCGTTTATGGTGAGGGAGAAAAAGCAACCGATCCGGTTATGGCGGTTCAGACATCCTATGATCATGAAGCAACGGATGAGTTTGTTCTTCCTACAGTCATTGAAGAAGAAGGAAAACCGGTTGCAACGGTGAAAGCAAATGATTCAGTGATCTTCTTTAATTTCAGACCAGACAGAGCAAGAGAAATTACAAGGGCATTCTGTGATGATGAGTTTACCGGATTTGAGAGAAGAAATGGACGTTTTCCACTTACTTATGTTTGTTTCAAAGATTATGATGAAACAATCCCTAATAAACTTGTAGCTTTTAAAAAGCAGGAACTCACCAATACGTTTGGCGAATATCTTGCAAATGCAGGTAAAAAGCAGCTCAGACTTGCTGAGACTGAAAAATATGCTCATGTTACATTTTTCTTTAACGGTGGTGTGGAAGATCCAAATAAAGATGAGACAAGAATTCTTGTTAAATCACCTTCTGTAGCAACTTATGATTTACAACCTGAGATGAGTGCGCCGGAAGTTTCAGAAAAATTAAATGCGGCAATCAGATCAGGTGAATATGATGTGATTGTGATCAACTTTGCAAACCCTGATATGGTTGGTCATACAGGTGTGATTCCGGCAGCAATAAAAGCGGTAGAAACAGTGGATCAGTGTGTTGGTACAGCAGTCGAAGCAATCAAAGAAGTGGATGGAATCTTGTTCATATGTGCTGATCATGGAAATGCTGAAAAGATGATTGATTACGAGACAGGTGAACCACATACGGCACATACCACGAATCCTGTACCATTTATTTTGGTTAATGCAGATCCTGCATACAAATTACGTGAAGGTGGAGCACTTTGTGATATTGTTCCGACATTATTAGAGTTGATGGAGATGGAACAGCCTAAGGATATGACAGGTAAATCATTGCTTGTTAAGTAATAAAGTAAGAATCGAATAATAAAAGGCTGCCATAGCAGATACAGCAATGAAAGAAAGTGATTGCTGATTGTATGCTATGACAGCCTTTATTTCGATTAAATGACAATTTGTGATTTGCCAATTGAAATATAAACTATGACGTTTCAAATTTCCATATTCGTTATTTACTGTTCGTTATTGAATGTTCGCTTTGAAGCTTTTCTTCATTTTCTTTTGCATTAACAATTTTTTTATGTTTGATTATTTTTTTTACACTTTCGAAATAAACCTTAAAATAGGAATTGATTTCTGCACCGATAAACATTAAATACATACCAAAATACATCCAAAGCATAAACAATACGATTGTTGCAAGACTTCCGTAAGTGTAGGAAAAATTCTTAGAGTAATTAATGTAAAGCGAAAATGCATACGATAATAAATTCCAGCTCAAAGCGGAAAAAACTGCTCCCGGGATAATCAGTAAAACATTATTTGCAGCACTTTTGACAAGACAGTAAATAAACATGAAAAACATGGTCAAAAGAAGCATGGAAAGAACAATTTTTTGCTTAATAAATACAGAGATAATCCCTGCCGCCTTCGGAAAATCCGTCTTAAGCGCATAATAGATCTGATTTCCAAACACTAATAACAGCATTGAGATCACAATAGCTGCAACAATGATGACGGTATATAATGCGGATATTAATCTTAATTTTACATAATTTCTTTTATCCTCAACCTGGTAGACAGAATTGAGTCCCCTGATAATGGCCATTACTCCTTTTGCAGCAGCCCAGATCACAAGAATAATCGACATTGATAAGTAAGCACCCCTGTTTTTGGCGAAAAGTTCACTCAGAATCTCTTCCACCATTGGTTTTAAAGGCTCAGGTACAACGCCTATTACCGTAGTATAGAGCATTGTCTGACTGATTGGAAGATATCTTACTAAAGTCAATAGTAATGAAAGAAAAGGCATGATCGACATGAATAAAAAGAATGCTGCCTGGGCAGAAAAGGCACTGACATTATCCTTCTTTAATCTTTGAGTAAATCCCTTAAAAATTAAGTAG
>CACYDA010000175.1 GCA_902773095.1 uncultured Lachnospiraceae bacterium
GGTTGACATCTATGATTATAACAGCAAGCTTGATGAGTTATTTGAATTTAAACGTTTACATGACTATGTTGAATCAATGGAGGGCACAGGTTCTTTTTATTTCATGGACAATTGGAAAGGAGTTGATTCCAATTTAAATGATATAAAAAATGATTATGAAGAACTGATAGTTTGGAATAGTAAGTTTGAAACTGTTCGTGGTAAATTCGATGAGGCATTTGCAGGTCCTGTAGATATTTATGACTATAACAACAAAATAGATAATCTATTTGAATTTAAACAGTCACATGATTTTATTTTATCCAATAATGAAGTCGGATTATTCTATTTCGGCGAGTTGTGGGAGGGTTTAAATTCTGACATAAAACAAATAAATGATTATTACGCTAATTTATTAAAATTCAATGAATTATATCAATCTGGCGAGTTTAGTGATGCTACAGTAGAATTTTATCAGAATTCAACATTCGACAATATAGAACCAATTTATAACGATTTGAAAAATAATAATGAGATATTCCATGATAATTATTCAAGTCTTGATAAAATTTTAAAGTTCGAAAAAAGCTTAAGTTTAACTAATATTGAAAAATTTGAATTTGATAAACTTAAAAAGACCATTGATGATTTTGTAGACAACATGCCTAATTTAAATTCAACTGTTCTGTTTAAAAGAAAATCCGAAGAATTTAAAAATAACTATACAAAAGGTATTATCAGTTCAATGAACAAAGATTTGATTAAACCAGAAGCAATATCTATTTTATTTGAATATAATTTTGCAAATAATGCCTTAAATGAAGTTGCTGCAAACAACAGCATATTCAAAGATTTCAATGAAAAAGTTTACACAAAAAATACAAAAAATTTCATTAAACAAGATAAGGATTTCCTTTATATAAACCGATACAGAGTAAAAGAAATATTGAATGAAAATGTACCTTCAATCTTTGGATCAATAAGCGTTAATTCAGAATTAGGTTTATTGAATAGGGAACTAGGTAAGAAAAGCAGAATAAAACCTATCAGAACTATTTTAAAAGAATGTAAACATGTCATATCTGATATTAAACCTTGTTTCATGATGAGTCCTATTTCAATTGCACAATACCTTAATCCTGAAGATTTCGAATCCTATTTTGATTACATTATTTTTGACGAAGCAAGTCAAGTGAAAACAGCAGATGCACTTGGAGCGCTTTTAAGAGGTAAAAATTATGTCATTATGGGAGACAGTAAACAATTACCTCCAACCAAGTTCTTTGATGTGGATATTGCTGCTTCTGAAGAAAATGAAACAGATTTAAAAGATTTGGAAAGTATTTTGGATTTATGTAAAATTTCATTCCCATACAAATCTTTAAAATGGCATTACAGAAGTAAACACGAGTCTTTAATTTCCGTTTCAAATATGGAATTTTATAACAATGATCTGTTTGTTTTCCCATCATCAAAAGCATATTCAGATGAATTAGGTCTTAAATTTGAATATCATCCACAAACAGTTTATGATAAAGGAAAAAGTGCAAGCAACCTTGAAGAAGCCAAAATAATCATCAAATATGCTAAAGAACACTTCGACGAATATGGCAATGAAAAAAGTTTGGGTATTGCAACTTTCAGTAAAAGACAACAACAAACAATTGAAGACGAAATCGAAAGAATGCTTAAAAGACAACCTCAATATGATAAATTCTTCAGCTCCAAAGGTGAAGACGGCTTCTTTGTAAAGAACCTAGAAAACGTTCAGGGAGATGAACGTGATGTAATACTCATTAGTGTAGGTTATGGTTTTGATAAAAATCATAAGCTATCTCACAACTTCGGTCCGTTAAATCGTGCTGGTGGAGAAAGAAGATTAAACGTTTTAATGACAAGAGCAAGAGAAAAATGTGTAATCTTTTCCAATTTCAAATCAAGTGATTTAAAAGTTGAAAATAGTGCTTCTGAAGGTGTGAAAATTTTAAAAACATACCTGTATTATGCAGAGCATGGTGAATTCCCATCCAACTATGATTTAGAAACTGATGTGGAATCTGACTTTGAAAAAATGGTGTATAATTTCTTAACCGATGAAGGTTACCTTGTTGAAAAACATGTGGGCTGTGCAGGTTATAAAATTGATTTGGCCATTGTTGATAAGAAAAATCCTGAGAACTATATTTTAGGAATTGAATGTGACGGTGCACCATATCACAGTTCCCAAGTCGCAAGAGACAGGGACAGGCTTAGACAAGAGATTCTAGAACGATTAGGTTGGCAATTCTACAGAATCTGGTCTGCAGACTGGTATCAAAATAGAACATCCGCGCAAAAGAAATTAATTAAAGCAATTAAAGATGCGGAAAAACATAAAAAACCTAAAAAAACTAAATCTAAAAAACCTAAAATTGAAGAGATATTAATCGACGATGATATCGAGTTGGAAGAGGAATATGAAAAATTCTCAATGAAACTTCCAGAATATCGTTTTGAATATTTACATGACAATCAGCTGGCTGATCTTATAGACGACATTATTAGATTAGAATCTCCTATTCATGAAGAAGAATTATACGCTAGGGTTAAAGAAGTATTTGGAATAAAAATGATTGCCAAAAATAGAAACAAAATTGAATCTGCTTTATTCTATAGTAAATTTAGGAAAAGAGGTGGATTTTATTATGCTTCTTCAAATGTTAAAATCAGAAGAAGAGAAAAACCTAAAGTTGCTTATATAACAGATGATGAAATAGCTGAGACTGTTTTAGCGGTGTTATCAACCCAATATTCTCTTGATGCTGAAAGTTTAGCAAAAGAAGGATCAAAATTAATGGGCTTCAAATCATTATCACGACAATTGCTAGAAAGATATTTAGACATTATTTATGAATTGGAAGGAGAGTA
>CACYDA010000176.1 GCA_902773095.1 uncultured Lachnospiraceae bacterium
AGGATTCCGAAAAGCTCCTGCAGGATACACTTAACTGTAATGAAGCAGAGGTAGTCAATGCCATTGTTCGTGTGCGTAATACAAACTATGCACCTATGTTCTACAACAATGAGCAGGCTCTCCGGTATGTGATCAAGTTTGCGTATATCGTATGTATTGATTACTATCTGAAAGTTGAGGAACTTCCCACAGGACACGGAATTGCAGATGTGGTATTTCTTCCAAAGCGTGATACTTCTCTGCCTGCGATGATCGTAGAACTCAAATGGAATCGAACGGCAGAAGGTGCTATCAGGCAGATTAAGGAAAAAGACTATCCAAGTCTGATTAGTGAATATACGGGAGATCTACTGCTGGTAGGGATTAATTATGATGAAGATACGAAAAAGCATTCCTGCAAAATAGAAAAAGTCAAAATGTGAAAAAGCAGACTTTAAGATAGAGAGTTTGTTTGAAAAAAAACTTTACAACATTATTTTATACGATTATACTATATACTATATATTTATCACTGTTTTCGGTCATTATTGGATGTCTGTGAACAGTTTTATAACTTTAACAAGTGAGGAAGGAAAGAAAAATGAGAGATTTAATTGAAATCCGCTGGCATGGACGTGGTGGTCAGGGTGCGAAGACTGCCGCCCTTTTGCTTGCGGATGTAGCATTTAATATTGGAAAGAATGTGCAGGGATTTCCGGAATATGGTCCGGAGAGAATGGGAGCGCCGATTACTGCTTATAACAGAATCAGCGACAATGCTATCAGAGTACATTCCAATATTTATGACCCGGATTTTGTGGCAGTTGTGGATGAGACATTATTACATACAGTTGACGTGACAAAAGGATTAAGCGAAGATGGCGGAATATTGATTAATACAGAGAAAAGTAAAGAAGAGATCATACCGCTTTTGAATGGATATAAAGGAAAAGTTTATACTATAGATGCAAGAAAAATTTCGGAAGAAGCACTTGGAAAATATTTTCCGAACATGCCAATGCTGGCTGCTATGGTGAAGATTACAGAGGTAATGGATGAGGAGAGATTTATCAGCGAGATGAAAGCTTCTCTTGAACATAAATTTGCAAAGAAGCCGGAAGTTCTTGAAGGAAATATGAAGGCTTTGAAGGCGGCACTTGAGCAGGTACAGTAGTAAAGGGAATGAATCAGACGGTGATTACGATAGATCATCGGTATAATATGACTGAAATTTGCACCACGCGATTGTACGATGAGAATACGATTTGTGATTTTATTATATGATAACGGAGGAACATAAAAAAATATGTTAGAAGATAAATTCAAAACGGAAAACATAGATGAGACGGTAAGATGGCAGGATCTGACACCGGGCTTACAGATTTATGAGAGTGGCTCATCCAGATTATTTAACACAGGAGAGTGGAGAGTGAACACTCCTGTCGTTGATTTTGAAAAATGTAAACAGTGTTTATTATGTGTACCATATTGTCCTGACAGTTCCATACCTGTTAAGGATGGCAAGAGACTTGATTTTGACTATGATCACTGCAAGGGATGTGGCATTTGTGTCGGAGTCTGTCCATTCCATGCGATTACAATGAAGGAGGGAAAGTAAAATGGCGATCAAAGAGAGAATGTCAGGAAATGAGGCCGTTGCCTACGCAATCAAACAGATTAATCCGGATGTTATGCCGGCATTCCCAATCACACCATCAACAGAACTTCCACAGTTTGTTTCGAATTATATTGCAAATGGTGAAATTGACACAGAATTTATTCCGGTTGAGAGTGAGCACAGTTCAATGAGTGCAGCAATCGGTGCATCAGCAGCAGGCGCAAGAACACTGACCGCAACTTCTTCCTGCGGACTTGCGTATATGTGGGAAGTACTTTATGTGGCTGCATCAGACAGGCTTCCGATTGCACTTGCACTTGTTAACAGAGGACTGACAGGACCATTGAATATCAACTGTGAGCATTCAGACAGTATGGGTGCAAGAGATTCCGGATGGATTCAGATTTATGCGGAAAACAATCAGGAAGCATATGATAATTTTGTAATGGCATACAGAATAGCGGAACATAAGGATGTTATGCTTCCAATCATGGCATGTATGGATGGATTTATCACAAGTCATGCGGTTGAAAATATTACATTGTTAGAAGATGATCTGGTGAAGAATTTTGTTGGCGAATATCACCCTGAACATTACCTTCTCAATAAGGATGAGGTAATGGCACTCGGACCTTATGCGGTATCCAATTACTGTATGGAGGCGAAACGCGCACAGGCACAGGCAATGATGAATGCCAAACAGGTAATTCTTGATGTTGCAAAAGAATTTGAAGAGATGTCAGGAAGAAAATATGGATTATTTGAAGAATATCGCTTAGAGGATGCAGATTATGCAGTGGTAGCGATTGGTTCGGCATGTGGAACTGCAAAAGATGCAATTGACCGATTAAGGGAAAAGGGAGTGAAAGCAGGACTTTTGAAAGTAAGAGTATTCAGACCGTTCCCTGGCAAAGAAATGGCAGAGGCACTTGCTAATTGTAAAGCGATTGCCATCATGGACAGATGCGAGAGCTACAGTGCAAATGGTGGACCATTATCGGCTGAATTAGGCGCTGCTTTGTTTAAAAACAAGAATCAGGCAGAAGTGTTGAATATCGTATATGGTCTTTCCGGAAGAGATATGACAGTGGAAGATTTTGAAAAGATTTATGAGGATCTTGCAGATGTGGCTGTTAACGGAGTAAAAGAGGATAGCTACAGATATGTTGGTGTAAGAGAGTAAAATACAGTTCGACTTTTGACACCCTAGTCTCAATATAACAGGAATTTCATATAAGATAGTTTAGAAAGGTAGTTAAATGATGATGGAAAATAAATTTAATTTTAAAGAGATTCAGGAAAGACCTGAAAGACTTGCTCCGGGTCACAGAATGTGTGCAGGATGTGGTGGAACAATCGCTGTTCGTAATGTATTAAAAGCCCTTCATCCGGGTGATAAGGCCGTAGTGGGTAATGCAACAGGATGCCTGGAAGTGTCTTCTTTCACATACCCATATAGCTCATATGAAGACAGCTATATCCACAGTGCGTTTGAAAATGCGGGCGCAACTCTCGCAGGAGCAGAAACAGCATATAAGGCACTCAAGAAACGTGGAAAGATAAAAGAAAATTATAAATTCATCACATTTGGTGGTGATGGTGGTACGTATGATATTGGTTTGCAGTCACTTTCAGGTGCAATGGAGAGAGGACATGATCTGGTATATGTCTGTTATGATAATGGCGCTTACATGAACACAGGGATCCAACGTTCATCAGCCACTCCAATGTATGCTGATACAACAACAACACCGGCAGGTACACAATCCAATGGTAAACCACAGGTGAGAAAGGATTTAGTGGCAGTAATGGCTGCACACAATATTCCTTATACGGCTCAGACAACATTTATTGGAAACATGAAAGACCTCTATGTCAAATCTGAAAAAGCGATTTACACAGAAGGTCCGGCATTTTTAAATATTATGGCACCATGTCCGAGAGGATGGAGATTTGAGGCTGCAGATATGGCTGAAATCTGTAAACTTGCAGTGGAGACATGTTACTGGCCGCTTTTTGAAGTGGAAAATGGAAAATGGATCATTAACTATGAACCAAAGAACAAACTCCCAATCGAAGATTTCTTGAAGAAACAGGGAAGATTCAAACACCTCTTCAAGAAAGGAAATGAAGATTTGATCGCTCAGTTCCAGAAAGAAGTAGACAGAAGATGGGAAGAACTGAAAATAAAAGCAAATGCTTAAAATATCGTACATCTGATAGCATACATCTATGATGTATGCTGCC
>CACYDA010000177.1 GCA_902773095.1 uncultured Lachnospiraceae bacterium
CAGACTCCACTTAAGCTAAAAGAGGCAAATTTGACTGAAATATCTTTTGCGCTGCCTCTGCAAAACAATCAAATATCTACTAGAGGAAAAAACGATAATTATCTTTTTAGTTATTTGCCAACCTCTATAGATGTCGGATTCCCATTCTTAGTTAATGCTTCTTTCCTTACTGATGCCAGCCGCCAGCGGCTACATTCAGATTCTGTATGGAATCAATGGGTCTTTAAAGAAATTGCATATAGATATTTTCTGTGGATTGCTGAACTGGCAAAGGATGAAAATTACAGCTATCAGATTTATGATGTTATACCCCAAAAGTTAAACAATGGACAACTTGGCGATAAATTTAATGAAGGCTATGAAAAAGCTCTTAGCGAAATAGCATTCATCAGAAATAGTCAAGGGGAGCTAATCTTAGTAAATGACGCTCTTTATGATGATTCTCATCTCTCTGAGATTATCAATTGCAATCTTATTACGACTTATATAAATCAAGAACAAGGGAAATCTTATCATGAAAAAAGCTTTATTGACAAAAAAATATCCCGGAAAGTTGTATTGGAACGGTTAGGAGTGTATATCTTCGGAGTTGAGGATATGGCTGGATTATTTACATCAGATATATTTAAGAATAATCACCAGGTAAATGAAAATTTCAAATTAATTGATTTTTTGTACAAACGTGTATCGGGTATCAAAACTGAATCGGAAGATTGGAATCATCGACTGGAATCAATCCCCTTTATTTTTAATGAGAATTGTAAGCTATGTACTCCTTCAGAAATATATTTTGCATCAGCAACCTATCAGAACGATTTAGCAGAGAACATTTCTATCATTCATAAGGACATACTTGAAAAGATTGAAGATAATCATCTGTTAAAATCATGGTTGGAAAAACTTGGTGTTCAAGAACCTACCGATGCTAGTTTCATAGAGAAGACTATTATTGGAGATAAGAGTTTTATCACAAATGAAAACGCCATTGAAGTAGGACGATATCTGTTTAAGGCCTTCAAGAAAGGTGAGATAGACTACTTGTATAAATTGTCAGATATCAAATTATTAACATCAAAAGGGAATTTGTTGCGAGCATCAGACTGCTACCTGTCAACCAAATATGTACCAGTTTTTGAACTTCAAAGTTTTAGTGATATTGATATATTCGTTTCAGAACAATATGTTTCGAATTACGAGAATGTAAATGATTGGAAAGCATTCTTTACGAGTATTGGTGTTGAAGAAGACATTAAATGGCATACTGAAAAAATAGATCTTTTGTCTGAAAGTTGGAAATCTCGTTTTGATTGCAGATTTTTTCAGTCAGCTTCAGAAGGAAGTGAAAAATATAGTTGGATCTCATATGATGGATGGACTCTCAATGGTGGTGGTTTTGGCTTTTATCCCCAAAGTATATCTTTCAAATCATTTACGAATTTACAATACGCATATAATAATGTCAATTTCTCCACATGCTTATTTAAGCGATTGTTTGACAGTGTCCAAGTATCTATCATAGAAGAAAGCTTATTTGTTAGTGGAACTACGGGCTTTTCTCGTACAGTTGGTTCTCAGATGCTCAAAGAAGTTGGTTGTCCAACGAGATATTTTGAATGGGTGATACAACATTTCCCAATAGTTCCTACTGTGAACCATGGATGCCAGTATGCATCGAAAATATTTACAAACTCAAAAGAAATAACTAATGTATCCGGTGATTATCTGCAAATTGTAAAATATGATGGAATTGTCCCCCCAGATTGGGTTGAATACCTTGGATTAAAAAATCAATTGGAAATAGATGATTATCTCTATTTGCTGAACAAGTTTGCAGATGAAACAGATTCCGAGAAGCAAAAGGAAAATAAGGATAGGATTCTTCTCATATACGATAAACTTTCAGAAAAATTGCCATCATTGTATTCTACCGAAAAGGAAAACATAATTGATTGGGCAAAAGATCATAAATTACGGGCAAATAATGGGAAGTTTTATCAGTCATCTG
>CACYDA010000178.1 GCA_902773095.1 uncultured Lachnospiraceae bacterium
TCACAGCTCTGTTGTACATTTTGTACATTACAGCTTTGATTCAGATTTTCGCCTATTTCAACGAAATCATATAAATCTTCAGATGTAACTTCTTGACAATTCATGCTGTTATTACAGTCATTACTTTGATTATTCTTTATACTGTTGTTACAGCCATTACTATTATTATTCTTTACACTATTGTTACAGTCATTACTATCATTATTCTTTACACTATTGTTACAGTCATTACTCTTATTATTCTTTATACTATTGTTGCAGTTTTTACTTTCATTATTGCACTGTAAATCCTGTCTCTTTTCAATACTCTTAACAATACTATTATCAGATTTAAAACTTTTTATCAGTTCTTTATTGTTAAGACCACAGCCCAGACATACTGTTGTAATCAGACAGGAAATTATAACAACACCTGCCAATACAGATACTATCTTCTTATTATTTTGGTTAACAAGTTTTCTAAATAAATTTCTCATAGCATTTTTCTCCCTTCCAACAAAAATTCACAAAAGTTATATGTGTACTACTATTCAAGTTTAACATAACAAACTCAATTAATATATCGGTAATATATAACTTCTTAACCAAAATATTACTAATCAGCGAGAAAATATACTTTTACTGAAAAATATACTCATATCCGGCAATTCTGATCTTGTCACCTGTTTGTATTTTAACTTTTTCGTGTGGCTGAGCCTGAATCCCATTTAAAAAGGTGCCATTTTTAGAATTCATGTCTTCAAAATAGTATTCACCATTTTCATTTACAATTTTCAAATGAATTCTGCTCACTGTATTATCCTCTATCACAAAATCGACTCTTGAACTTAATTTTCCTATGATAAAAGGATTTGTATTGATTTCTATATTGTTCTGATGATCCAAGCTATATAATATTTTATTCTTTTTATCGATAGTATGATTAATAAACATTGTATTATCGTTTACTTCTTCATCATTATCATTTTCATATTCTCTATTATCCTTTTCTTTGACTGTGGTTGCCTTTATAATGTTATTTTTTTCTTCTAATTTGTTTTTTTCAATTTCAAAGTATTCCTTTTTTAAACTGTTTTTCTTTTCATTAGTTGTATTTTTTTTGATTTTTAAACTGAGTACATCTGTTAATTTTTTAATAATTGTATTATTTTTCACAATGTTTTTCATATCCTGAAGATATAAATCATTAAGATATGTATGATCTGAATTTTCGCACACAACATTGTTGTATGATTGTTCCGTATATTGAACTTTTTCAGATAATTCATCATATCTCAAACCTACATCATATGAATCATCTTTCTCACTGCCTAGTTTATTTTCATCATGAAAACCATTCCAATAGCCTTGTTTCTCTGTAAATGAATTGATTGCACTTTCAAATTCTTCATGATTACTAAAGCAGTTTTCTTCATATTTTTTCATATAATCTTCAATATCCTGAATCATAAATTCTTTTTTATTACATATACTAAATACTCCATAGATCAGTTCCACTCCTTTGCGATCTTTATGCTCAGTAATAATCATTAGTTTTTCAATTAAATTTCTTATTTCATAAGTTAAATCACGTTTTGTATTTGGATAATAGCAAAAAGAATACTCCTTAGTGCTATAGTCATAATAGATGAGTTCAGGCTCTAGCAGTATATCTTCCGCTTTTAATAAATAATCTTGAACTGTATCATATACTCTAATAATCGCCTTTAGAATATTAAAAATATCTTCAAAAACCATCTTATTCTTTTCATACAAATCTTTGATACTCTCTTTGGACGAAATAATATAAGATAATTCCGTCTGTCCATTCACACTACTTACATTCGCCATAAGTATTCCGGGAATATCGTTTTTTAAGATCATATTTAGCTTATAATCTTTTAATACTAATTCACTCTCTTTCAAAACCACATAATTATTTTTTGCATTACGTCTATATTGTATCTCCACATCTTTCACCCTTATACTTTCATTGCCATTCATGTCTTTCAATCTCGTTATTTTATATCCTTCACTGCATCGATGATTACTTTTTGTCTGATGAGATATTCTTTTGAATTTTCACTAACGATATCCGCATTGATAGTGTCCTGTTTTTTAATGACAAAATACTTAAAATCATATCCAATACTTACGGACATCTTCATTTTATGATCCATTCTTTTCACACTAACACTTTTCAGGTTCGCTACAATCATTTGATTTTTCAGGTCTTTTTGTAACTTAATTTTTAACTCTTCCTCTGTCGTATTTTCCTTTCCATATAAAATACCAAACTCATAGATTTTTGTTCGAACACATACCAGATCACTCATATAGAAAGACATCATCATAATTGATACTACCACAAATACCACTATTGGAAATACCAGTGCCATTTCAACTGTTACACTTCCATCATATTCCTTGATACTTCTTGTAATAATAACCCCTTCTTTCTTAAATTTCCCGAAACTTATATGATACAGGAAGCTCCTTTTGACCAAAATCATATCATATTAGACTAATTGTCAAAAAAGCCATTAATAAAAACGGAATAAAAGGGACTCGAAGCCTCCAGTTTTTTCGTTTATAAAACAAATATGGCAAAGAAATAATTACCGTGAAAAAAAGTCCCAAAATAAAGATTTCCAAACTTTTTCTTATGCCTATCGTTACTCCAATACACATAACAACGAAACTATCTCCTTTTCCTATTTCCCCCTTAGAAACTATACTAAATATATACAATAATAACCCTGGCAGTATGCCAAACAAGATTTTTATTACCCAATTGGTATCTAATAAAATACTTTCTACAACACCTGCCACCGAAAAAACAATCCACCATTTTACATAAATTTTTTTGCTTTTAATATCGGATATACTACAGATTATTAAAAATATAAGTATACTAATATCTTCAATATAATTCATTTTGTACTACTTCCATCCTTATGTTTCATTGATTCATTTTGCAACTAATTACCTTTTCTTACATTTTGTGCATAGTGTCCTTGCTCCCACTTTCGAAAGATCAATTGCTGTTACTTCTCTTTTAATTCTGCTACAATTTTTATTGGAATGATATCTTGTACCATCTGATGTAATATAAACAATCTCTTCATCTCTCTTTACTGTTTTAACGCATGATGAACATGGTCTATACTTACTTCCATTTGCATTTCTTAGTTTTTCAAGATCCTGATACCTAACCTTTGAAGCAACAATATTGATATAAGAACAAGTGTTTGTTAAATGGTACACTGTACCTGTTCTAGTGATATAAACTGTTTTTAGCTTCTGTTCTTCCAATCCTGTATGAGAGATGCTCTCTCCAATCCATGACCGAAAATAACATCTGTTTTCAAGAATGAGATTTACCTTTCTCCCTAAAATATCAGCACGGATAATATAATCTGCTTTTAAATCATTAATTCCTTTATCATCACTACTTATTGAAGAATTTAACAGAGAAATCCCATGTACACCATGTAATACGTTCGAACTTTCAGTATATGTTTTTACCTCGTCAGATAAAATTTTATTCCATGCGTATCCCAGAGTAATCCCTGAAGTAATTAATTCACTATCCAGATCTACTGATGATTTAATGAATTCTAAATCACGGATCTTCTCCACTGCATATGCATTTCTTCCAATTGTCTGAGCCGTATTATTCATACTATTTTGCATAACATTCTGATAATTCATAATTACAAAAAAATCAAACAACGATATCACTGCCATGAGAAATATCGGTAACACAAGAGCAGTTTCTAAAGTAATACTGCTTTCTTCTGTCGCAAAACCCCATTTCTTCATACGTTGAAATATCCGAAATATGTAATAATTATGGTACTTAAAATATTGATTCATTGATCAAATACACCTCTGCTCCACTGACAGGAAGGGCAATAAAAATGCACCACTATGTTTTTTATACATATTTATATTTCTTCAGGCTTGAAATAGTTGGGAGTACTTTTTTTTATATGACGATACTATTGTTCGGAGTTAATGAAAAATCATTATTAAACTATAGTGGTGCATTTATATTACCCTTCGCCAATCAGCTTTTTAATATCCATATTTTTTAGTTACTTCAAAATAAAATTGATTTCGTTTATCTATTATTATATTTTTTACAAAACCTAAACCGGTAAACACTCTTTTTACTTCATAATCTGCTAAAATTTCCACCTCCAAAATACATTCTGAAATTCTAAAATTGTCATTATACTTATGATTCATATTTAACTGAATCATATCCAATATCCTATAGACAAGTAGTGCCCGATCTTCATGAAACAGAAAAAAACGTAGATAATCATCATAAGAAAGACCTGTTCTTTTTTCTTTTTCCTTATCGTCCGAACATAATGATTTTATTCCTTCTAATGAAAGATTCCATTCTGAGCTGTTTTTAATTATTGCAACTCTATAACCGCTGAGAAGATTTTTTACATCAACAACAGATTCTGCATATGCCCATGCTGTCATAATCACAAATTGGGTAATTCTTATCACTACCGGCATTCCTGTAAATCCTGTAATAGCCGCTGCCATTACATATGCCTCTTCTCTTTTTGCACTATCCTTTAACAAGTATGCCAGATTAAACCCTTCACGTATAAGCATTATCTTATTTACTATTTCTTCAAGATTTTCTTTATCATTATTTTTACCCGCTATGATATATTCAATTTCATAATCCAGTATTCCCTCACAAAATCTATCTGTATATGAATGAAAATGATCAAATACATATTGACCTGTTAATGCCTTACGAATACCAGACTCGCCTTCATTGTACTTTTTCCATCCCTCACTGCTTAACGAAAACGCTTCTTTAGAAGGCAAAATTGTAGTATCACTAATTTTCTTTTTTGATAAATCATCCCCTGTGACATATCCAAGAACTCCATCTTTTTTTATTTTATTGACAAAGTCCACTACTTCATTTTCTTTTTTTGACTTGCTTTCCGGCGTATAATCAACAAATAACCCTGTAACATCATATTCTTCTATGTCTTCATGCGCTTTTGATACAGCTTCGTATAAAGAATCAATCAATATCCCCTCTGTATCATACTCTGATAGATTTTTTTCACTTTCATCCCATGTCGCCATATGAATTTTTACCGTCTCCATATCTCTGGTAACATTTTTGACAATTTTTTCTTGATTCATTGTTTTTTCTTTATTTTCCATAACCCCGTAAACATCCTCATCAAGACTAAGTATCTGTGTTCTGATATCTTCAATTTCTCCCGATAATGTATCAAATATTTCATGCGTCAATTGTTCTTTATTTTTTATTAAATCTGATTCAACCAGATCCACATCTTTGCCAGCCTCTACGGTATTGACCAAATAATCATTCGTATTTACAAGAATCTGTGTTAAAGCAGTACTCGTATTATTCTCCCATTCAATATACTTACTATATTCTGACTGAAATAATTCAAATAAATGATCTCTTTCCATTTTCCTATCATAATCATCGATTGGAATTGCTTTTATTTCTTCTAAATCTTTTTTCATCTCACTTAAAAGATCTTTTGGGTTATCAGAAATAGATTTTACTATTTCAACATTTTTATATATCCCCTCAACACAATTCTCTACTTCCGTAAGAGATTCTGTACAATCATCCATCTTTCCACTAAATTCACTCACTGAATCACTTTGAGATAAACTTTCACTTATTCCGAGAATATTTTCTATTACATCTTTTGAAACCGCCATTTTCATATAATCATATATTTGATTCTCTATTAGTTCCCCATGATCAACTACCGTTTTTTTACTGACAATCTGTGATCCGGAATATTGGAGTGATAATAAATCTGTCACCATTGTTTTACAATCTTTTGTATAATGGCTATTCTTGATAGAATAATCATTGAATAAATCGATTATTTCATTATCACTTTTCCATAACAGCAATAATCCATACTCATCAAATACCTCTTTTGCATATGAAGAAAAGCAGGAATCAAGTGCCATATATGATATTTCCGTTCCCCTTGTATGGGCACTTGAAATCCTTGCATTTTCAATTGATGTGAGCACAAGAGATATTACGATCAGAATAATTAACGATAAAAACACTGTGATGGAACCATTTCTCTTTTCTAATTGTATATGAATACAGTTATTTCCATATATTAAATTATCTGAATCACTAATAATCTCCATCTCTCTCCTTATACTTTACATCTGTGATTTTGATTTTTTATCAATCATTAAAAGCTATTTACACTCTTTGTAATTTTTCTAAATATATTATTTACAATGGTAGTAATCTGATTTTTGAAGATCAATACCAGACCCACCAATACAAGGATAATAAGTAATACTTCTACAACTCCCATGCCTTCATTATTTTCACTCAGGTACCTCACTGTATTATTCTTGAATTTTATAAATAACCCATCTAGTTTTTTAATTAATTTCATATACCATACCCATGCCATACAACTGCATCTACCCTTTTCTCTACAGTTCATATCGCTTTATCCTTTCTTCAATTATTAATACACACGTAATGATTGAACTAACTCCCTACTAATTACCAAATGATTAAATGTCATTTCATATAAACAGACTTAAATATGAAATGACATGATTGCCGGAACGATAATGATTACAATAGAAATGATTAACATCATTACCATAGGAATCAGCAATTTTGTACCTGCCTCATCGCCTCTTTTTCTTGCCAGTGCTTTTCTCTCCTCAAAAGCTTCTCTTACTTCATTATTTAAGATTTCTTTTAATCCTTTTGTACCCTTTTTTATATTCTGTTCAAGAAGATTCGCAAATTTAACATAGGAATGAATACCACATCTTCTTCCAAATTCCAGATAAGCTTCTGTTTCCGAATAACCCATATTCATTTTCTGCCTGGCAAACTTCATTTCCTCATATGCATACCTTTTAAATTTTTGTTGATATTTATTCTTGTCATTATCGTGTTTATCTTTTTTTCTTTGCAATAATCTCTTAATCTTGCTTTGCTTATACTTATTTTCATTCACCATTTTACGAATATTTTCATCATAATCACTGATAATTTTGTCCCAAGCACCAAGAATTGTCATACCGGAACTTTGCAATATTGTCAATTTGCTGATGATTACAGCGTAATCCGATTCCATCTGTTTTTTTCGGTCAGCCAGTCTGTTATCCATCTCCCTTTCTTTTAATAAATAAACCATAACCGAAACAACAATTGCCACAAGAATATAGATAAGACTTTCTTGTGTTTCACTCTTAGGTTTTAAAAATCTGACATGATAGTGATCTGCTAATTCTGTCAGACTTATTTTTTCACCATACCTTCCTGTCTCTTTCTCATACTTATCAATCTCTTCCAAAATCTTCGTTGCCTTATCTCTGGCGTTCTGATCAAGCGTAATATAAAATACATAGTTTTTTGAATATTGATCAATTGACATTTTCGCAGTAATCTCCACATCTTCCTGATTTTTGATTTCTTCCCACAATATTCTTCCTGAATAATCCAAAAACTCTGTATGATCTATTGTCCACTCAACCTTAATCTCTTCACCTAGTCCTGATACAAGATTTAAGTCCTCTGTCACACATTCCCTGCTTTTATTTGATGAAAACACAATGTCTGCTAATTGATCATAATAATGATCCATGATTTGTTCTGCTTCATCTTTACTGTATTTCATATCTCCTATGCTAACATCGATTCCTTTTCTCTCTCCCTCATATTCTAGTATCAGATGATATTGTGTTTCACCTTCACCTGCCTTATTTCTTTTCAGTTCATTGATTTCAGTCTCTTTTAAAAGATAAGTATTGACACATCTTATATATCCAAATAGTAAAACGATTACACATACAATCATTGAAAAAGCCAGTTTGGATACCATATAGATATAAGCATCTTTTTCATCAGAATGATGAATATGAATTCTGGTTAACTTCTTTCTTTCATTTTCATAATGAATATTCACCACATAACGATTCAAAAAATCAAGACAAAATGCTGCTAACCCATAAAATATTTTAAATTTAAACTCTTTTTTATTGAGGTTTTTGAATAATTCATTTTTATAACCTATCGTAATAATAAATAATAGAAAGATAAGAATCATAATGACTGTATAAATGATAAAACTCAACGATCACTCCATCCTTCCCATTCACACCTCTATATCTGTCAGTTTCTCTCCGATCCAAAATGCTGCTAAATACATAATGAGACAAATTGTCATTACAATTCTTCCAATCAATCCCTTATACATTATTTCAAGCATATCAGAAGTAAAATCAACATATAATACAATAAATAGCGGCATCACATCCATTATCCTCTGCTCATATTTTTTTGAATTAATGATCACTCTTACTTCTCTCTCGGTTTCAATTTTCTGACTGATCGAACTTGCTGCATTCCTCACAATTTCAATCATATCTCCCCCACTTCTTTTAGCAATCTTTATAATCTGTGCAAATAATTTGATTTCTTCAATATCACTCCTTACCCCTAAATCCTCAAAACACTGTTCAATTGTAATATTCAATTTTATTTTTGTTTCAATCACGCATAATTCTGTAAGAATATATGAATTTCCATACATATTCATCATTTCTTTTTTTACTTCACTCACCGCATTCTCAATGGAATATCCTGCCATTAACTGAGCACACATAGAAATGCAAAATTCTTTAAACTGTATCGTCAAATCCTGTCTGCGCTTTTTAATCAAATAAGATTGTATTTTTTTTAGATAAAAAGGCGATGGAATCATAAATAGTATCCAAGCTGCCGGATTTTTATAAAAAATATACGCAAACACAGCTGTTACACAAATGATCATTACCATATATTTTACTAATTCCAGTGCATGAAACTGATATTTATCATAATGTATTTGTCCTTCCGTATCTTTCTGCCTCCTTATAAAATCCACTATTTAACAATTTTAAAGTGTTTTTCAGTCCATTTTTTTGCCACTTAAGACTCCCTTTTACTTTCATATTTTTATTATCATTGAATACACTCTCTTCTTCAAATTTGAATAATGTATTGATTTCAATTTCTCCTCCTCTGTAATCCATTACTTCCACAATTTCAAGGACTTTTCTTGACTTATCCCTCAATCTCCCTAAATGTACAATAATATCGATCCCTGCTGCTATTTGCCCCTTGATTGCAGACAATGGCATATCCACTCCCATTAAAACCATCGTTTCGAGTCTGCTTAACATATCTTTTGGACTATTTGCATGTCCTGTACTTAAACTTCCATCATGTCCGGTATTCATAGCTTGAAGCATATCCAGTGCTTCTGCGCCTCTCACCTCTCCGACCACAATTCTGTCAGGTCGCATTCGAAGACTTGATCTAATTAAATCCCTTATACTAATTCCATTCTCGCCTTCAAGGTTTGCCTGCCTTGCCTCCAATCTTACAAGATTATCGATATTCTGCAGTTGAAGTTCTGCAGAATCTTCTATTGTAATAATCCTTTCATCAGCAGGAATAAAATTAGAAAGTGCATTTAAAAAAGTAGTCTTTCCAGAGCCGGTACCTCCACTTATAAAAATATTATATCCGGATTTAACAAGCATTTTTAAAAATGACGCCGCCTCAAACGTAATAGATTGTATCTCTATTAGTTTTTCTATAGTGATTCTATTTTGGGGAAACTTCCGAATAGTAACAGCAGATCCATCTATAGAAATTGGCGCCAGTACCACATTGACTCTGGAACCATCCTTTAATCTGCTGTCCGCTATAGGGGTTGATTCATTCACCCTTCTATTGACGTCTGATACCATTTGCTGAATCACATCATCAAGTCTCTGTTTTGAACTAAATTTTGACTCAAGTTTTACGATTATTCCATTTTTTTCAATAAAAATATGATCCGGTCCGTTAATCATTATTTCTGTGACATCAGCATCCTTTAATATTTCCTCCAATATGTCCATTCCCCTTATTGAGTCAAACAATTCTCTTTTTAAATCACACTTTTCCCTAACGGACAATTCTTTTCCCTGCCTGTTTGTAAGAATCACCTCATCAATTATCTCATAAATACCTTCATCATCAATATCTCCTGCTACATTGATCCTATTGATGACTTCTTCTCTTAATTCCCTCACTAATTTCATATCACAATATCAATCACCTCTGATCATTTTCTCCAGTGTATCTGCAACTTTAAAAAAGTCTTTTCCCCCATATAAATTTTTCATTTTTTTAATATCAATTTCAATCATATTGTCAGGCTGAATTCCATAATTACTCTTAGCAATAAAACTCTTATACTTTTGAACTTTTAATACAGAGCTTCCCTCATCAATATATGGAACTATCGTTTTATCTGACATAGCTAAAAATTGAAATAGATTTTCAATCATGCTTGACAAGTCGATTAAAATAAAGTCATATCCCTTGATGCTGCCAATCATCCTGGCAAATTCCATCAAGACTTTAGAATCCGTATTTTTCAAATCTCTGATGCATTCTGTAGGTGGTATAAAATCCAGGCCTTTATAATTTTCAATCATCATCTCCACCTTAATATTAAACGCAGAATTTCTGCTTATGTAAAAATATAATAAATCCGAAAGATCCCCTTTTCTCCCAGTGTTTTGATCAATATTCAGATACTCCATAAGCAATGAAAATTCTTCTAGATTAATTAATAAAACCTTATAATTTCTCTTAACCAGCTCCATTCCCATTTGGATTGTAAACTTTGTCTTCCCACATCTGCCAATCGGTGAATAAATACTCACAATTCCCCTAAATCTTTTTTTAACATGCCCATTATTATCATTAATACTCAATTCTTTTTCTGTACATAACTCTAAAATACTGTTAATTACCATATTCGCTGACTGATACCTATAGATGACTGACATCCCATCAATACTGCTTATATCATCATCTTCTGTAAGTATTGCAATATGATTCCTATTCTCCTGATCTAAGAAACTGAAATGAAAATCCTTTTGATATATATCCCCTTCTCCTGAAACATGTCGGATTGCATATTCGGAGATCAGATCTTCAGCTATCACAATAAGATCCGGCATTTTTTCCTTACAATGCAAATCAAGCAGTTCTGCATCTGTAAAAAACTCAATTCTATATTGAGATGACTGCCTTTCTTTCATGTAATCAATAAAACTATAAATATACTCTTGATCTGAATCGAATATAGCAATACTAATTTTATTACTCATGCATAGCGATTCACTTCCCTTTCATTTATATTTACACTTATCTTTTTAAATAGTGTATTCACAAGATTTACTTGTGATGTTACATCATTATATATCAATTGTTTTGATTTGTAAAGTACTTTTTTGAAATTTTTGGAATAAAAAATTATTAGTACGATTATAATTATATTAAAGTCTGTGATACACATTGTTTTATATTAGCTTTTATGGCTTGCAAAAAATCGTATTATTTCAAATATACAATCATAATTTGAATAAATAGTATTATTAAATAACAATTATAATTTTATAGTGGGGTGATAAGTTAAAAATTATGTTTAAAAGAAAATCAAAAATATCTAATATTGATTCATCTGATGATTACAGGGGATTCCTTACAGAGGAAGAACTGTTAAAAATTGAATTAAAAGAAACAACACTTGCACTTGATGCCGCATACAGCATTCTTGAAAATGTTACGGAACCGGAATTAATTGACAGTGCTATTTATGAATTAAACTCGATTCAGTCCAAATATACTTATCTATCCCGCAAATATCGTGATAATTTTTTATAAAATGACTGTTTTGTAAAATGATCAAAACAGATCTTAATCAACACATTGAGAAGGGGATGTCTCACTAAAAAATTAGTGTGACATCCCCTTCTATATAATGTTTGATATTTAATATACTACTATTTTTTTTAAATAATAAAAATCATACCCTTGCATTTGAAGACATTTTACTTTCATTTTTTTACCACTCAACAAATCTTCATAGATACCTTCTTCTTCATCAATATTTACTATTTTTTCATGTTCGCTAAAATTAAAAATCCCCAATATCTTTTCTCCCGCAAACTCTCGTGCAATACAGATCACACTGTTATTTTTCGTATCAACCACTCTCACATCTGCAATCTGGCAAAATGTATTCTCACGATTTTTTACTACCTGAATTTTATTGAGTCCTCTCATGATTTTTCCTTCAATACTATATTCATCCACAACTTTGACTGCTTTTGACCAGTCGAATTTTCCCCTGCAGACATTTTGAATGTCTCTCATCTTATCCCTATTTTCTTTATAAGAATAATCATTCATCTGACCAATTTCATCTCCACTATAAATTACCGGAATTCCTGACTGTATAAAAAGATATGCATAAAGCATTATTTCAAGTTTAATTGCCTGATTGATTTCTTTTTTATTATTTTCATCTATTGCCTTTTCAAGCCCACACATGGATGCAGTTGTTCCACAAAAGCAAATCTTTTCACTGTTATCACTATTATTTTCCACTTCTCCCCTGCTATTACTATAACCTGTCCTCCCTAGAAAATATTCGTTAAGATATTCCCTGTGCATTTTTTGATTGATCTTTTGATTTTTATAAAGAAAATCATAATCCAAATTCCAGTTCAATTTTTCATGATTTCTTAAATAATTAACAAAAACATATTCTTTTGGATATTTATTAATCACATCCAGTTTTGTTTGAAGCAGTTTTACATTTCTTGTTGCAACAGAATTCCATACTTCATTCATAAATGTTTTTTGATAAATCATATGAAATTCAGGTTTTTCATCTTCTCCAAAATAGGTTATTGCATTTTTCATATCGTTTTTCACATTGCCTAAAAGAAGCACTCCGGGACATACTATTTCACTTATGATCCGCATTATTCTGGCAATCGTATGAATCTGAGAAACTTTTGAACAATTTTGACTTTCTCCTTCCCAAATGTCTTCAATCTCATTAATTTGAATAAGATCTGTCCCAAGATTTGCTATAAACATATAATTATACATCATTTCATTTAATACTCTGGGATTTTTATAGTTTAAATCCCACTCATAGGAATGATCTGTTTTCGTCACATAACGATTCATGTATTCCACATCTCCGTGCATGGCCTTCTTTGCCCATTCATGTTCATTTGATGTACGATTCATAATAAAATCTACACTAACATTTATTGATTTTTCATGGCACAGTTTTGTTAAATGACATAAATCTTCTATCTTCCCAATTTTCTCCATAGTTTTTCTAAAATCAGTAATTGCATACTGATCATCCGTACGATATCTTGTCGTTTCAAAAAATGGCATAAAGTGTACGTAATTAATATTGCATTTTTGTAGATGTTCAATACTCTGTTCAACTCCTTTGATGGTATCAGCAAAATGATCAATATACAATGCCATTCCTGTCATCTTGCTTTTTCTGTACCAATCCGGATTGTTTTCTCTTGTCACATCCCTATTCTTTAATCCTTCATCTCTTTCAATAAAAAAATTGTGTATTTGATAACACAATTCACTGAGCATAGATTCATTGGAATAAAGTTCCATATACAGCCATTTTAACTCGTCAATATGCCTATTATATCTTTGTACATACAGAGATTCCCAGTCTCCTTTAAATTCTGTATAAACAATACCTTCTGACATAAACTTTACTCCTCCTCAAATCAATGGGTATTCACACTGCTATTTTATTCGTTACTATTATTCCACATATATTGAATATTATTCCACAATTATGCACATACTATCCATAGTTCAAACAACAAATATCCCACCATCCACTTAGAAATTAAGTATCTACCCATGGTTGAATCTATAAATCACTTTACAGTACAATAAATGATTATTGAGAATTCATCCTTTATTACATTCTTCTGGTATAAAATCGGCTGTCCTATTACGATTGATTGATATGCTACCTTTCAGGTAAATACAACGAATTCTCTCATGTTTCATCATTTCTTTCATTTTAGGTATAAAAATACCACCCAGCTATTATGTCTTGGTGGTATTACTTTATCGTGGAAATTTAAAATAGTCCTCATTTGTATTTACAAGTTTTTTAATTTCTTCATTTATTTTTTTCAACTCCTCAAGTAAATCATCTGGTATATCAGGCCAAACATGTGGTCCAACTACATAATCATCAAATTTAGGATCCAAATTGCATAACATGACCATCACTCCTTTAAAATCAAAATCACTTATTTTGCTATATCTCTACATTTTCCTTTTGCATATTCTACATCAATACTATCCATTCCATATGCAGAAACGGTTCCCGTCTTTCTCCCGACCACATTGAAAGATCTTACCTTCCAATCCCCAAAATCTTTTTTTGTCCGGAATGGATAATTTTTCTAGTTTGTGTTAAGTAATCGTTGGAACTTTTTCATTTTTCTTTATGATTAACATATTTTCTTATAAATTCTCCATACTTTAATAAGGAAAGTAAATATGCCAAAGAACTGTTAAAATATCTGGAAAATAATAAGAATGGATTACTGCCTTATGATAAGCAGGGAGCTTCCTGTATAATACAAATATAGGGAATTCCAAGAAAAAGGGTTGAGAAAAAAACTCAGTGTAAAATAAGATTACTCAAATTGTATCCATAACTGAAAAACTTTAATTATTGGTATCGATGTAGGTAGCGAAACCCATTATGCAAGGGCATTTGACTGGCGAAACTATGATTACTCTAAAAAACCTCTGGAATTCAGCAACACAGAAGCCGGTGATCATGGATGTTTATTCACATCTTGATGATGAAAAAGAGAATCTTGTGGATAAAATTAATGAATCTATAGCATTATGATGAAAATTTTTTGACTACACTTTACTAAAAAAGTGCCTCTGACTACACGCTGACTACACCTATTTTACCAAAAAAAGGTATCATAACAACTCAAAAAAAATGGCCAAAAGCCTTGATTTCTCTAGCTTTCAGCCACTTTTCAACTAATGAGACATCGGGGATTCGAACCCCGGACAACTTGATTAAAAGTCAA
>CACYDA010000179.1 GCA_902773095.1 uncultured Lachnospiraceae bacterium
GTTTTTCTCTTGGTAAATCAACACCTGAAATACGAGCCATGTGTGTATTACACCTCCATCATTAAAATCTTTTCATAAGTCAGCACCATACGTAGCCCGTTATATCATAACGTCTGAAATGTAGTACGCAGGCAGCTATCCTTATTTTCTCATTAAATTTTTATTATTAAGTAATGAACAACTAATCCTAGTGTTTCATTACTGCAGCCGCATGATAAATTGGCATATTGTTTTAATATGCTCTCCACAAACCGACATAGCGACAAATATTAACCCTGTCTCTGTTTGTGCTTAGGATTTTCACAGATAATTCTGATGCTTCCTTTTCTTTTAATAACTTTGCATTTTTCGCAAATTGGCTTAACTGATGATCTTACTTTCACAGTAAATCCTCCTTTCAAAAAAGTCCATGTATAAATATAGCATAACTTTTTTTATTAATCAAGTAAATTTTGTTATTTTTTAAGCAATTATCGTACTTCTTATTTATCTCTCCAAACGATTCTTCCCTTTGACAAATCGTATGGCGATAATTCTATTGTAACTTTATCACCAGGAAGAATTCGAATAAAATTCATTCTCAGCTTACCACTGATATGTGCTAACACCTGATGTCCATTTTCCAATTCTACCTTAAACATTGCATTTGGCAATTTTTCTAATACAGTTCCTTCTATTTCAATTACATCAGCCTTTGACATTTTCCTAACCTCCAAAATTCTATGATTTTATGCAACGATTTTAAGAGCTAATCTCTTATCCTGTTTTTTCTGTCAGACTTTTTTCGTAACTGCTCTGCCTGCAGGCAGTACTTTTGATCGTCATCTATATCTGGCTATGTTCCTTAACATAAAGCTTGATGGCTCTTTTGATATCCTCATCATTGATTGTGATATTCGCTTCTATTTTTCTTTGCAGTTCATGATCAATCCTATTGATTACCTGAATATGTTTCATCTTTTTCTTTTTAGGTTTATCAATACTTCTTGATTTTCCATCAACTAAATATACATATTCATCTTCTATATATAATATGATAAATATTTCATCTTTGTCATGTCCTGCTTTTGATTTTGCAAACTCTAAAGCTTTACATGTTGCCATATTTTAACCATGCCTTTCTTACTCTGTTCCAATGAATATCACAGAATAAAACTTCTGTTCTATGATAGTTACATCCCGGCCTGATGCACTGATCCATTCAGGAATTTGTCTCAAGACCACCAAAAACTTCAAGTGCAACGAAGCCGGAGATGTATGATCACTATCACAGCAACCTATTTTAACTTCTTTCCAAAGTTAATATTTCCGGTTCACCATCTGTAATCAATACTGTGTTTTCATAATGTGCCGATAATGAACCATCTTTTGTCGTTACAGTCCATCCGTCATCTGACCAGTTAACTTCATAAGTACCTGCATTGATCATAGGCTCAATTGCCAGTGTCATACCCGGCTGAAGTCGTATGCCTTTTTTCTTTTGTCTATAGTTTGGTATTTCCGGATCCTGATGCAATTCAGTTCCTATTCCATGTCCACACAAATCTTTGACAACACCATAGCCAAAACTTTCAGCATAATCACCTATAGCAGCTGATATGTCATACAAATGGCATCCTGCTTTTGCAAATTTGATTCCTTCAAAGAAGGATTGTTTCGTTACCTCCATCAGCTTTTGTGCCTCAGGACTCACTGTTCCCACAGCATGTGTACGGGCAGCATCTGAATGATAACCTTTATAAATCAGACCTGCATCCAGACTTACGATATCTCCCTCTTTCAGAACTCGCTTTTTGCTTGGAATGCCATGAACCACTTCGTCATTAACAGAAATACATATTGCTGCCGGAAATCCATTATAATTCTTGAAGTTCGGAATACATCCCAAACTACTGATCATATCCTCGCCGATTTGATTAATCTGGTAAGTTGTGATACCCGGTTTGATTGCCTTACGCATTTCTTCGTGAACTAATGATAACAATCTGCATGATTCACGCATAAGTTCTATTTCACTTTTTGACTTAATTGTAACTGCCATCACTAAGCTCCTAATATATTCACTATATCAGCAAATACTTCGCTCATCTCTTTTGTTCCGTCAACTTCTACTAATGCACCTTTATTGGAATAGTACTCAATCAACGGCTGTGTCTGATCATGATATACATCAAGACGGTTTTTCACTGTCTCCGGCTTATCATCATCTCTTAATACAAGTTCAGCTCCACATCTGTCACAGATTCCTTCTACTTTTGTAGGAATATGAACGATATGATATGTTGCTCCACATGCAAGGCATGCTCTTCTTCCTGACATTCTATTGATAATGTTTTCGTCAGGAACTTCTACATTAATTGCATAGTCAATTTTTTCGTTACGCTCTGTGAGGGCCTGATCAAGACTTTCTGCCTGTGGAATTGTTCTTGGAAATCCATCCAATACATAACCATTTGCACAGTCATCCTGTGCAACTCTGTCGATTACCAAATCAACCGTGAGCTCATCCGGAACTAACAGACCCTTGTCCATGTATTCTTTTGCTTTCTTGCCAAGTTCTGTACCGTTTTTAATGTTTGCTCTGAAGATATCGCCGGTTGAAATATGTGGAATGGAATATTTGTCTGCGATCATCTTCGCCTGTGTGCCTTTTCCTGCTCCAGGAGCACCTAACATAATAATCTTCATGCTTCTTCTCCTTTACAATAATTTTTTATAAACTTCAACAATGGAACGAGGCTTTCGCCGCGTCCCATTGCTTAGTCTTTAAGTTACTTCAAATGATATTTCCTATCATTTTTAATATATTAATCTACTAAAAAGCCTTTGTAATTTCGAACAACCATCTTTGATTCGATATTCTTTAATGTTTCAAGGATAACACCTACGATAATGATCAGTGAAGTACCGCCTGTCGCAACATTTGCCTTGAAGATTCCTTCAAATGCGATTGGAATTGTTGCAACAATTAATAATCCTATTACACCAATAAATACGATATAATTTAAAATTCCATTGAGATATTCCTGTGTCGGTTTACCAGGTCTGATACCCGGAATAAATCCACCCTGCTTTTTCATATTGTCTGCCACTTCAATTGGATTAAAAGTAATTGATGTATAGAAATATGCAAATGCAATTACTAAAAGTACATATACAAGATATCCGATGGAATATTTTGCATTCACTCTTGTAAATCTCCACCAATATGACTGGTCAAGATAATGTGTCCATGAAGGCTTACCAGATTTGATAAACTGAGTAATAACCACTGGAAACATGAGTAACGATTGAGCAAAGATGATTGGAATAACACCGGCAGTATTCACCTTAAGCGGAATATGTGTGCCGGCACCGCCAACAAGCTTTCTACCCTGCATTTTCTTAGAATATTGTACAGGTATTCTGCGTTCGCCATCCTGTAATACAACTACAAATGCTACAATCACAATAATTACCGCAATAATCACAACAGCTGCAAGTAATGAACCTCCGACTGATGTAGCACTCTTTACAAACTGATTGAAAAGAGCTGATATATCACTAGGCATTCTTGCTACAATATTAATTAACAAAATAATTGAAATACCATTTCCAACACCTTTTTCTGTGATATTCTCTCCCATCCACATAAGGAATGCAGAACCACCGGTCATTGCTGCAACTGCAACAGAGATTGTTAAAGCATATTCTCCTTTTGACATTGCATTTACGCTGCCAAAAAGACCCTGATTACCAAAACTGATAGCAGTTGCTGTCGACTGGATTAATGCTAATGCAACTGTTACATAACGAGTAATCTCCTGAATTTTCTTACGTCCCTCTTCACCATCTTTTTGCATTTCTTCTAACTTCGGTATCGCAATTGTCAGAAGCTGCATAATAATGGATGAAGTGATATACGGGGTAATATTCAATGCAAAGATTGACATCCTTTCAAATGAACCACCGGTCATCGCATCAAAGAACCCAAATGCTCCATCTCTTAAAGCTCCAGTTGTGGCTTTGATTGTTTCCGGTGTAGTGCCAGGCATAGGCAACTGACATCCTATCCTGACAATTATGAGCATTATGAATGTATAGAAAAGTCTTTGTCTGATTTCTTTAATTCTAAATGCATCTCTAACCGTTTTGAACATTAGATCACCTCACATGTTCCACCAAGAGCTTCAATTTTCTGCTTTGCACCTTCACTGAATGCATTGGCTTTTACATTGAGTTTCTTAGTAATTTCTCCATTTCCAAGAATCTTAACACCATCTCTTGGATTTTTAACAATTCCATTTTCGATTAATGTTTCAACTGTAACTTCTGATCCATTCTCAAATCTCTCAAGAGCACTAACATTGATACCAACGATTTCCTTTGTATTTCTGTTAGTAAATCCTCTCTTAGGAATTCTTCTGTATAAAGGCATCTGACCACCTTCAAAACCTGGTCTAGGAGCACCTGAACGAGCTTTTTGTCCTTTGTGTCCCTTTCCGGCTGTTTTACCGTTTCCAGATCCGTGACCACGACCTCTTCTAAAATTATCACTATGTTTTGAACCATCAGCAGGACTTAAGTTTGATAATTCCATTGTCGCACCTCCTTCTCTAAGATTATATTTCTTCTACTTTAACTAAATGTTTTACCTGATCAACCATACCTCTGACTGCGGCATTATCCGGCATTTCAACTGATTTGTTGAGCTTTCTTAAACCTAATGCTTCAACAGTCTTTTTATGCTTTGGGATTGCACCGATTGTTGATTTCACAAGTGTAATCTTTAATTTATCTGCCATTTTAATTTCCTCCTAGCCTAAGATTTCTTCAACAGATTTACCACGAAGTCTGGCTACTTCTTCCGGAGTCTTTAATTCAGCTAATCCTGCAATTGTTGCAAGAACAACATTCTGCTTATTATTTGAACCTAATGACTTTGTACGGATATTCTTGATTCCTGCAAGTTCAAGAACTGTACGTGCAGGACCACCAGCGATTACACCAGTACCTTCATTCGCCTTCTTAAGCAATACAGAAGCGCTGCCAAATTTTCCGATTGTATCATGAGGAATACTTAAGTTCTCATCAACTGCAACTGTTACAAGCTTCTTCATGGCATCTTCTTTACCTTTACGAATTGCTTCAGGAATTTCTGTAGCCTTACCAAGACCTGCACCAACATGACCATTGCCGTCGCCAACAACTACTAATGCTGCAAATCTCATGTTACGTCCACCTTTTACAACCTTTGTAACACGCTTAATTGATACTACTTTTTCTTCCAATTCTAACTGACTAGCATCAACGATTGTACGTTTCATGTGTTTTCCTCCTTATATGGAATCAATATATAATTATTTTTGGAATTAGAATTCTAATCCTGCCTCTCTGGCAGCATCTGCTAATGCAGCAATTTTTCCCTGATATATAAAGCCGCCTCGATCAAAAACAACCTTTGTTATACCTTTTTCTAATGCCTTTTTAGCAATTACTGTTCCTAAGTATGCTGCAGCATCAACGTTATTAGTCTTCTCAAGCTCAGCTTTTACACTTTTCTCAAGTGTTGAAGCTGCTACTAAAGTATTTCCAACTGTATCGTCAATAATTTGAGCATACATATGATTATTACTTCTAAACACAGCTAAACGTGGTGTTTCGGCAGTACCGGCCAAACGATTACGTATTCTTCTATGTTTTTTGATACGAACTTCTGTTCTTGATTTTTTACTAACCATGTCTGTCACTCCTTTAATTATTTCTTACCAGTCTTACCAACTTTACGTCTAATAACTTCATCAGCATACTTGATACCTTTTCCTTTATAAGGTTCAGGTCTTCTCTTATCTCTGATTTCAGCAGCGAACTGGCCAACTTTTTCTTTATCAATACCTTTAACAGTGATTTTGTCTGTTCCTTCGACTACTGTCTCAAGTCCTTCCGGATCTTCCATCTCTACAGGATGTGAATATCCAAGGGATAA
>CACYDA010000180.1 GCA_902773095.1 uncultured Lachnospiraceae bacterium
ACCGATGTTATTTTAACAGTCTGCTTATGCTTTTTGTGCACTATATACAACATGAGTTACCTGAAATAAAGTTTCGCAATTGCCTAAGAAATACAAAATAGGAAAAGGAGAAGGGTGTATCTGTTTTTTGATATACGGGTGATAAATATGAGAAAATATAAGGTGAACATAAAAAAAACATTAGAGAAGATCAGATGCAATAAATGTGGAAAAGAAATAAAGATTGAAAACGGAATACCGAAAGAAGGGGTATTCCACTCGGAGTATAGCTGGGGCTTTTTTTCCAATAAGGATGGTGACAGGTATTCTTTTGATTTATGCGAAAACTGTTATGATGAATGGATTGGTAGTTTTAGGATTGAACCAGAGATTGAGGAAGAAAACGAATTGATTTAAATACTTCGGTTTTCGTTCGGGGAAGATGAAAACCAAGGTATTTTGGCTGAAATGTTGTGAAATGAGAGGAAACGAAAAAGTATGTTAGATGTATGTTTGTTGGGTACAAGCGGGATGATGCCACTGCCGAAGCGTTTATTGACTGCTTTTATGACAAGGTATAATGGAAGCAGTATTTTGATTGACTGTGGCGAGGGAACGCAGATTGCCATAAAAAAGAAAGGATGGAGTTTTAAACCAATCGATGTGATTTGTTTTACACATTTTCATGCTGATCATATCAGTGGACTTCCGGGACTGCTTCTCACCATGGGAAATGCAGAGAGAACTGATGATTTGACAATCATAGGACCAAAAGGTGTTGAGAATGTAGTAAATTCATTAAGAGTAATCGCACCGGAACTACCCTTCAAGATTCGGTTTATAGAAATGAATCAGGCAATCGAAGAGTTTCGAATCAATGGATACAAAATCACTGCATTCAAGGTCAATCATAATGTAACCTGCTATGGATATAAGATTGAAATAGAGAGAAATGGAAAGTTTATGGTTGATCAGGCAATGAAATACCAAATTCCGAAACAGTACTGGAGCAGACTTCAAAATGGTGAAACAATTTGTGAAGATGGGAAAGAATATACACCGGATATGGTACTCGGTGAAAAAAGAAAAGGGTTGAAGGTGGTTTATTGTACAGATACAAGACCACTTCCGATTATCAGCGAGATGGCTTTGGAAGCAGATTTGTTTGTCTGTGAGGGAATGTATGGAGAAAAAGGAAAAGAGGCAAAGGCAAAGGAATATAAGCATATGACATTTTACGAGGCAGCAAGGCTTGCTAAAGCTGCAAAACCGAAGCAGATGTGGCTTACACATTTCAGCCCGTCCCTCATCAAACCGGAAGAATTCATGAATGATGTGAAAAAGATTTATCCGAACAGTTATCCGGGAAAAGACGGAAAAAGTCTGGAATTGCTATTTGAGGAAGAGGAGAAATGAGAAAATGCATAATCAGGAACAAAAGGATATAGTGATACTTGCCATCGAGAGTTCATGTGATGAAACCTCGGCAGCAGTAGTGAAAAATGGAAGAGAAGTTTTATCCAATATTATATCATCACAGATCGATATCCATACATTATATGGTGGAGTTGTGCCGGAAATTGCTTCGAGAAAGCATATTGAAAACATCAATCCGGTGATCAGAGAGGCATTAAAGGAGGCTGATACCACATTAGAAGAGGTTGATGCCATCGCAGTGACGTATGGTCCGGGGCTTGTGGGAGCACTTCTTGTCGGTGTGGCAGAAGCAAAAGCAATCGCATTTGCTGCAGATAAGCCATTGATTGGTGTACATCATATTGAAGGTCATATTTGTGCAAATTACATTACCAGTAAAGAGTTAGAACCACCATTTATCTGTCTTGTTGTGTCAGGAGGACACACACATCTGGTGGTTGTCAGTGACTACGGCAAATATGAAGTCATCGGAAGAACAAGAGATGATGCAGCAGGAGAGGCATTTGATAAAGTGGCAAGATCAATCGGTCTGGGGTATCCTGGAGGACCAAAAATTGATAAGTTCGCAAAAGAGGGAAATGAAAATGCCATTAAATTTCCACAGGCAGTTGTGAACGGAGCACCATTAGATTTCAGTTTCAGTGGATTGAAATCAGCGGTACTCAATTATATCAACTCATGTGAAATGAAAAATATAGAATATAATAAAGCAGATATTGCAGCTTCATTCCAGAAATCAGTAGTGGATGTCCTCACTTCACATGCCATAAAGGCCTGTGAGCTTTATCATATGAATCAACTTGCCATTGCCGGAGGAGTTGCGGCCAATTCCGCCATCAGAGCTTCACTCGAAACGGAATGTGAAAAGAGGGGAATCCGTTTTTATCGCCCGACAAACATCTTATGTACAGATAATGCTGCAATGATTGGAGCAGCCGCCTATTATGAATATATGAGTGGAATCAGAAGTAGTTATGATTTAAATGCGATACCGGGATTAAGACTCGGAGAAAGGCAGTAACTATGCAAAAAGTAAATGCAATCATCCTTTCAGCGGGAAAAGGCACACGGATGAAAAGTGACGTAAGCAAACAATATCTCATCATTGATGAAAAACCAATCTTATACTATACACTGGATGCGTTTCAGAAAAGCAGGGTAGACGACATCATTGTAGTGACCGCAATGGAAGATATAGAATTTGTCAGGAGAGATATCATCGAAAAGTATGGTTTTGACAAAGTAAGAGAAATAGTTGCCGGAGGAAAAGAACGATATGATTCTGTCATAGCGGGACTGGAAGTGATGAAGGATGAAGACCTGGTATTAATCCATGATGGTGCCAGGCCACTTATTATGGCAGAACAGATTGACGGGATGATCGAAGAGATCAAAACGTGTCGTGCATGTATTTCCGGAATGCCGGTGAAAGATACCATCAAGATTGCGGATGAGAATGGAATGGTGAAAAGTACACCAGACAGAAAATATGTGTGGCAGATTCAGACACCACAGGCATTTGAAGTATCATTAATCAAAAACGCTTACAAAAAAATGAAAGAAAACCATGATACGACGGTCACAGATGATGCCATGGCAGTAGAAAAATATACAGATGAGAAAATCAGATTAATTGAGGCAGGGTATGAGAATATCAAGATTACAACTCCGGAAGACCTGCTCCTAATGAAAGAAATACTAGACAAAAGAAAACAGTGACATGACTGGTGGTGACATGACTGGTGGTGACATGGCAGGCAGTGACATGTAAGGATGGACAATTCCGGTATCTCTTGTTTTTGACAAAGAGATACCGGAATTGTCCATCAGATTTTTATTAGGAAATAATTATTTGATCACACCTTTTTCAAGATATTCTTCCAAATTCATTTTTATATGTTCTTCGGCTCTTTCGACAGCCACCTTTTTCATGTCATGCTCAACCATGATTTTTACCAGTTGTTCAAAACTTGTCTTTGCAGGATCCCAACCGAGGGATTCTTTGGCTTTCGTTGGATCGCCTAATAGATTTACCACATCAGTAGGACGATAAAAGTCAGGACTCACCTCCACAAGAACCTTGCCTGTAGCCTGATCAATCCCCTTCTCATCCGGTCCCTCACCTTTCCATTCCAGTTCAATTCCTGCATAATGAAATGCGAGAGTGGCAAACTCACGGACAGAATGCTGTACACCGGTAGCAATGACGAAATCCTCCGGTTTTTCATGTTGAAGCATTAGCCACATACATTCCACATAATCTTTTGCATATCCCCAGTCGCGCAGGCTGGATAGATTTCCAAGATACAGTTTATCCTGTTTTCCTGAGGCAATGCGGGCGGCTGCTAATGAAATTTTTCTTGTTACAAATTTTTCGCCACGACGTTCCGACTCATGATTGAAAAGGATTCCGGAGCAGCAAAACATCCGGTATGCTTCACGATATTCTTTGATAATCCAGTAACCATACAGTTTGGCAACAGCGTATGGAGAATAAGGATGAAATGGGGTGGTTTCAGATTGAGGAATCTGTTCCACTTTACCATACAATTCACTGGTGCTTGCCTGATAAATACGACAGTGATCCGCGATGCCACAGATTCTGACAGCTTCTAAGATTCGTAATACTCCGGTAGCATCAATATTTGCTGTATATTCAGGAACATCAAAACTGACCTGAACATGACTTTGGGCTGCAAGGTTATAGATTTCATCAGGAGCCACCTGACTGATGATTTTGACTAAAGACATACTGTCACCTAAATCACCATAGTGAAGGTGAAAATGAGGATTGCCCTCCAAATGCGCAATACGCTCTTTATAATCTGCGGATGATCTTCTGATAATGCCATGCACATCATATCCTTTTTCGATTAAAAACTCCGATAAATAGGAACCATCCTGACCGGTAATACCTGTAATCAATGCTTTTTTCATAGTATCCTCCCAAATTTCTATTTTGTTAGGTGTTTCTTATTGTATTAAAACATCAAATATGAAAAAAATCAATACCATCATCATTACAATATGGTATAATAGGAGTTGATAATAGTTTTCGTAACAATGAGAAATGGAGGTATTGATTATGCAGTATGAAATACAGGGAGGAAACCTTCCGGTGGTTGTTTGTAACTTAAGTGCAGGAGAGCAGATTATTACTGAGGGTGGAGCAATGTCGTGGATGTCACCCAATATGAAGATGGAGACTGTCGGTGGCGGTCTGGGAAAAGTATTTGGCAGGGCATTCAGTGGAGAGGCATTATTTCAGAATATATACACAGCTGAGGGGGCTCCGGGAATGATTGCCATGGCATCAAGTTTTCCTGGAGCAATCCGTGCTTTTGAAATCAGACCGGGCAGTGGAATGATTTTGCAAAAGACAGCATTTCTTGCATGTGAGACAGGTGTTACCATGTCAGTATTCTTTAGAAAAAGCCTTGGAACAGGTTTCTTTGGCGGAGAAGGTTTTATCATGCAGAAGATTTCAGGAAACGGAATCTGTTTTGCTGAATTTGACGGTCATGTTGTGGAGTACAATCTTTCAGCAGGTCAACAGATTGTAATTGATACCGGCAATCTTGCAGGTATGACAGAATCATGTACAATGGAAATAAAGACTGTGCCGGGACTAAAGAATAAACTGCTCGGTGGAGAAGGTTTCTTCAATACAGTAGTAACAGGACCGGGACGTGTATGGCTGCAGACAATGCCGGCATCCGGTATGGCAGCAGCGCTTAGCAGTTATCTGGTAAGGAATAACTAAAATTAAGAAATAATAAAAAAGAAATAATGAAAATAAGAAATAACTAAAAGTAAGAAAAATCCTGTATAAAAAAACACTATTGTGAGGTTATTAGCATTATGTACATGAATAGAATAAAGAAGACAAGATATGCGATATTTAGCTATTTTCAGATTACAATTGCCCCTATTTTCATTATCCTTTCCATCATGGGATATTATGATATGATTACAGATTATGATTATGTAGCATCATTTTGGGGAATGTTTCCTGTCATGAGTGTCATTGGGGCATCACTGCTCTACTATGGAATCCGGAATGTTGTTACATTGAAAAGCTGCAATCTGCTCAATGAGTGTTTCATGAGAGATGAAGATGGGATTGTGACTGTAAAAGAAATCTCATTGCGATGTGGAATGTCAGAGAAAGCAGTTGTGAAGCGGCTCAAGCTGCTGATTAAGAGAAAATGTTTTGTGAATGTATCGGTACAGTATAAAAATGATGAACCGGTGATCATCCTGGAAGATAATGATGCTTCTATATTCAGAAGAAACACGCAAAGGGAAGAATATACACAGGTATGTTGTCCGAATTGTGGAAATGTGTCTATGATCAAAAGAGGAACAATTGTGAATTGTCGGTTTTGTAATGGTTATTTAAAAGGTGAATAAAACATCTGGAGAGGATGAAATACTGTGAAAACAATGAAGTGATGAGGTAAATGAAGTTATGTATATTAATAATGCAAAAAAAGTTAAGTGTGGAATTGTCGGAGGGGCTCAAATGGTATTTGGAATGATGTCAGGAATCATGGCATTTGTAGGAATACTGGAAGTGATTGGCAATGATCCGTTAGCGAGAGATATATGGGGATTTTTTGTTTTTTTGACAGTCATGACTCCCATTCTTTTCTATTTAGGTGTCAATAACTTAATTGTGGCGTATTATTCTACCAGGTTGAATGAGATTTTTTTACTGCATTCTGACAGAATCATTCCGGTTGCAGAAATCACCAGAAAAATGAGTACAGACAAAATGCTGAAATATCTCCAGTTAATGCTAAGAAAAAAATGTTTCGTCAATGTGTCCCTCAATTATGCAGGAACGCAGCCGGTAATCGTTTTGGAAGATCGTGCTGTAGGGGAAAACGCACGGAGAAATCATATGACAGAATATATTGTAGTTGTTTGTCCAAATTGTGGAAACAGCAATTCTGTGAAGAAAGGTTCTATTGCAAATTGCAGATCATGCGGACAGTTTATAAAAGGAGGCGGTTTTATTGAAAGAACTTGACGGAGCATGGGAGCCAAAAGGGTATATCGGACCAAGAGTCGAAATAGAGGGCAAAAAACTGACAAGGTTATGGAAAGGTACTTCTGTTCTTGAAACAAAATTTTCAATTGAAAAAGAGGGCGATAAGACAGTTCTGAAGCTGAAAAACCATGAACTTCGTTATCCAAATGATCGTAAAGCATATGCGACAGTGAAGGAATGCTATGTACAAGATGATACATTGGTTTTGGTAGATGATTTTCCTATTACCGGGGAGAGCAGAGATGAGTTGGTAAAAACAGAGAACAGCCGGTATGGAGATGTTACCATAGTAGATGATGAATTTCTTCCTGTTTTGCAGGGAAAGTGGAAATGTACGACAAGTGACATGTGCATGGAGTTTGATGGAAATACGGTGAAATTTGGATATAATGATTCTATGGTCAACAATAGTATTGCCATAGTGACAGTTCGGTATCGTTATGACTTCCATTCAGGAGATGTATATATTATTGACAAAGATCCGGCTAAGGAATTTGTTGGTATGTTTGGGAAAATCGTTTTTAGAGGTGGTATACTTTCAACGTATATACCGGTGTGTGATGCAAATCCCCAATATATGATATTTGAAAAAATATAGATAAAATTCAAATATTAAAATGTTAGTATATGAAATACGATATGTGACCACATAATTGGTATAAAAAACTTATTGACAAGACACATCTTATTGACTATAATGAAAACTAACTTTGCGTATGGTTTTGAATGGTAGTAGTTCTGTTCAAAGGAGTGTTGCAAGCAGGTTTTGTGTGCAGCAGATGTTCATTGCAGAGTTGATGTGGTTTTACGTATGATAAGGTCTTCTGAAAAGTTTGTTATTGAAGTGGAGAAAATGAAACATGGCATTAAATGTAGAAAATAAAAAAAAGAAAATTTTGTTCGTAGTGGAAGCGATGGGTGGAGGCGTGTTTACGTACATCGTTGGTTTAGCGAATGAACTGGTTGAAACGTACGATATGTATGTTGCGTATGGATTGAGAGACCAGACACCAAAGGATTATAAGGATTATTTTGATAAGAGAATTCATCTGATCAAGGTAAAGAACTTTACACGTGAAATCAATTTGTCAAAAGATGTAAAAGCAATGTTCGAAGTGAAGAAGATTGCAGCAAAGATTAAGCCGGATATAATCCATCTCCATAGCAGTAAAGCAGGTGTGATTGGTCGTGTTGTGTTTAGCGGAAAAACGCCGATGTTTTACACACCGCATGGATATAGTTTTCTTATGGAAGACACTTCGCCTAAGAAGCGAATGGTTTTCAAGTTGATCGAAAAAGTCTGTGGAATGAGAAACTGTACAACCATCAGCTGTAGTGAAGGAGAACATCAGGAAGCTATGAAAATTACTAAGAAAGCGACCTATGTCAACAACGGAATCAACAGAGCTGAGGTTCAGGAAACAATAGACAAGACCAAGAAGGAGAATCATCCTTTTACGGTTTTCACCCTTGGAAGAATCTGTTATCAGAAAAACCCTACTCTTTTTAACCAGGTGGCAGAAAGATTACCGGATGTAAAGTTTGTATGGATTGGAGATGGTGAACTCCGGGAAGATTTAAAGAGTAAGAATATTACCATCACAGGTTGGGCAGACAGAGCCACAGCAATCAGACATGCCGTGAACGCAGATGTATTTATTCTTACCAGTCGCTGGGAGGGATTACCTATTTCGCTGCTTGAAGCAATGTATATGAAAAAAGTCTGTGTTGTCAGTAATGTAATCGGCAACAAAGATGTGATTCACAATGGAGAAAATGGATTTATCTGTACTAAGGCAGATGAGTTTGTGAAAGTGATTCAAGACATTCAAAAGATGGATACGAAAGAAATCACTGATCAGGCTTCAGAGGATATTGAGAATATCTATAACACGCAAGTCATGGCACAGAATTATAGTAAGTTGTATATGAAAGGAATGGAAAGAAAGAATAAGAAAAAAACGAAGCGATAAGTTCCTTTGGTATATTGTGTATTTTATCAATAACGATTGATTCAAAAGCTCTGTTTTCCCAAGAGCATGGGGAAAACAGAGCTTTCATCAATTAGGTAATTGAAAAACTTTGCTTTGCATTATGTTAAGTATACAAAATGCACAAAGGCAACACGGATGCACTTTCGCTTGAAAAACAACATAAAGGTATATAAAAGAGGAAAAATATTTGTATGAGAATAAAAATAATAGTGACAATGGTGATTCTATCATCTGCATTCATGATACAGTCATGTGGAAAAGAAAAAAGGAATGCAGCAGATGTCGGCGCAGATCATGCCGTAGAGGCCAATCAAGAGGTTGTTGCAGATACCACGATAGGTGAAACGGATGATCAGGATGAAACGGATCAACAAAATGAAACGAATCATCAGGATGAAACGAATCAACAAAATGAAACGAATCATCAGGATGGAACGGATGATCAGAAGGAAACTGAGAATCAGAAGAAAGCGGCAGGAAATGATACGCAAACAAATGAGAAGGAAACTACGGTGACGCCTGAACTTAGTAGTGGAATCGGTAGTGGAATGTTGAAATTTGTGGATGTGTTTGGACAGGAGTATGAAGTAGAAATCAATCCGAATGTGGAAAAGCACCCGTATGAATTGAATCAATTTGTCAGAGAAGGGGAGAAGCTTTCTTATCAGGATGGGAGATTTACGTCAAGGCTGGGTGTTGATGTATCTCATCATCAGGGAAAGGTCGACTGGCAAAAGGTTAAGGCAGCAGGATATGATTTTGTGATATTGAGATTAGGATACAGAGGATATGGAGCTTCCGGTACCATCGCTCTTGACAGGGAATTTGAAAAGAATGTGGAAAGTGCAAAAAATGCAGGGCTGGAAGTTGGAGTATATTTCTTTGCACAGGCAATCAATGAAACGGAGGCAATCGAAGAAGCAGACTTTGTTTTGAATCATCTTAGTGGTCATGCGATTACACTTCCGGTTGTGTATGACCCGGAAAGCATCTTAGATGATGAAGCGAGAACCGACCATGTTACAGGAGAACAGTTTACAAAAAATACAGCTGCGTTTTGTAAGAGAATCGAAGAAGCAGGATATCAGCCGATGATTTATTCGAATATGCTTTGGGAAGCATATCATCTCAATTTGGAAGAATTGGTAGATTATCCGATTTGGTATGCTGACTATGAAGCACTTCCACAGACACCATACCAATTTGATTATTGGCAGTATACAAATGAAGGAAGAGTGGATGGCATATCCGGGAATGTAGATCTCAATATTCAATTGATTGAGAAGTAGAGGATCATATTTTTTGCATATTTTTTGTGCTCATAGATTCGTATATTTCAAAAAAATGGAAAAAATATGTTTTTCAGGTGTTTTGCAGTTGACTTGTAAAATCAATGTTGAATAATTATATACTCAAACTTCCCACAAGGATTTTCGTTCCGAAGCCTTGTAAACACTGCCAACAACAGCTAAATTATACCACTATTGACAATTCGT
>CACYDA010000181.1 GCA_902773095.1 uncultured Lachnospiraceae bacterium
ACAGGCTCAGTAGTGACAATATTTACTGTTGGTGATGGTATTGCCATCACAAGCGGTACAAACGAATTAAAGGATGGTTATACATATAAGGTCGATGGTGATGTGACTATTAGCAGCCGTATCAATATCAGTGGCGATGTCAAACTCATCTTGCACGAAGGATGCACACTTACTGCTTCAAATGGTATTGAAGTAGTAGCAGGTAATAAGCTGACCATAGAAGGTTCCGGTACATTAACGGCTACAGGTTCATATAACAATGCCGGTATCGGAGCATATAATACCGGAACCATTATCATCAATGGTGGAACAATCAATGCAACAGGCGGAACTAATGGAGCCGGAATCGGTGGAAGCATCCATGACGGTAATGGTGGTACCATTATCATCAATGGAGGCATTGTAAATGCCAAAGGTGGAAGCGGTGCATCAGGAATCGGCGGTGGTTATGATAACTGGGCTGGTAATTACGGACAGTGTGGCACTATTACCATCAATGGAGGTCAGGTAACAGCAAAAGCAGGTTCCTCTGCTTATGGTATCGGAACCGGAGCCGGTAATGCATCAAATGAGATCAGCGGAAATATTACACTTGGCTGGACAGATGAGAGTGACTTTATCTATTCGGACGGCTACAGGGCACAATCCATTCAGTTCGCTGACGGAAAGCAATTTGTAACAGAAGACGGTATTGCCGAGGTAGCCAAGATTGGTGGCAAAAAGCTTGTTCCATTAACAGATAACGATATAACGAATTTGCTATATGCAGCAATCACCGGTATCAATTCTACCTATGAGTATACGGATGACGTTATTGCACCGGAATATGCAGTAAAGGCTGCAGATGGAACAGCGTTGTCAGAAAATAAAGATTATACAGCGGAATTGACATTTGACGGAGTTGCCGTGACAGCAGTGAAGGAGCCGGGCGATTATACACTGACACTCACAGGTATGGGTGATTATGTTGGAACAAAAGTCGTGAATTTTGCAGTGGTATTTTCTGCACCGAATGGTTTGAAACAGACAGTTGTCGGTGCAACCGGTGCAACATTGGTATGGGATGCAGCAGAAGTGGCAGATTCTTATGTGATAGAATACAGCCGTTCAGCAGATTTTGCAGATGCCACGACAATTGAAAATATCACGTCCAATACGGTAGAAATCAATGAACTTGATACCGATGTGATTTATTATGCCAGAGTAAAGGCGGTCAAAGGACAGACATCCGGCCAGTGGAGCAGTACCATTAAATTTGAAACTTACTTCCCGGTTCCTACGAACTTTAAAAAGACTGCTTTAGTGCCTTATGGTGCAGTTTTCGTATGGGATGCACTGGGTGATGCTTATTCATATGTTGTGGAATATAGCACAAATGAAGCATTTGAAGAGTCTGTCACAATTGATGGAATCACATCGAATACATTCGAGCTTACAGGACTGACAATGGATACTGTTTATTTTGCACGTGTGAAAGCAGTGGCAGGTGAACTTGAGAGTGACTGGAGCAATGTGATTAGTTTTGAAGTCTATGATGAGCTATGGCCGGGAATAGGTGGCAATGAGCGACTTAGTTATGTACCGACAAAGATTTATTATGAGTATTCTTTAACACAGCAGATTTATACTGCACAAGAGATTAGAGAAAAAGGTCTGATCGAAAGCCTTCGCTATTTTATGCTTAGTCAAAGTGATGATGAAGATGAAGTATCTTCAATGAATCAACAGACACGTGATTTGGAAATCTACATGATTCAGACAGACAGAGCGTATTTTGCATATGATGAGGTTGGTCCGATCCTTAGACTTCCTGCGGCTAATTTGGTTGCCGGTACACAAACAACACTTCTTAGTGATACAGAGGAAGATGATTTTGCACAATTTGGCTGGTTTAATGTGACAGAAGAGAATAAGGTGTTTGATGGTTCCGTGACATTTGTAGGCGGAGAGTGGACAACAATCACACTGGATCATACATTTGCCTATGATGGAGTCAGCAATCTTGCTATTATCGTTTATGATAAGACAGGAGATTATCCGGAAGACAATTGCTACTTCCTTGGATATGAAGATGACATGGCTCGTACATTGTATAGTTACAGGGATGATGATCCATATGCCCCATCCGATTTATCAGAGGAAAATGGCTATGATTGTACGGGTTACAAGAGTCAGGTACGCATTGATTTCAAGAAATATCAGGAAGGATGGAAGAGAGACAGCAAAGGCTGGTGGTACCAGTATGCAGATGGAAGCTATCCAAAGAACCAGTGGAAGAAGATTCGTGAAAAATGGTATCATTTTGATGCAAACGGTTATATGCAGACAGGATGGTACAAAGAAGGAAGTACCTACTATTACCTGAAGGCAGACGGTTCAATGGCATGTGATGAATGGGTAGAAGATGATAAGTACTATTTAGATGCCAATGGAAAATGGGTACAGGGTGTATCGAAAGAAGGCACATGGAAAGAAGATGCCAATGGAAAATGGTATAAGAATCCTGACGGAAGCTATCCAAAGGATCAGTGGAAGAAGATTGATGAAAACTGGTATCGTTTCGATGAGAACGGATACGTAGTGACAGGATGGTACAAAGAAGGAAACGTATACTACTACCTCAAAGAAGACGGCTCTATGGCTGTGGATGAATGGGTAGAGAATGAAAAATACTACGTAGATGAAAACGGTCACTGGGTAAAAGGTGCCGTAAAACAAGGTACATGGAAAGAAGATGCCAACGGAAGATGGTACAAGAATGCTGACGGAAGCTATCCAAAGGATCAGTGGAAGAAGATTGACGGAAACTGGTATCGTTTCGATGAGAACGGATACGTAGTGACAGGATGGTATAAAGAAGGAAATGTATACTATTACCTCAAAGAAGATGGTCAGATGGCAGCAGATGAATGGGTAGAAAATGAGAAATACTACGTAGATGAAAATGGCCACTGGGTAAAAGGTGCCGTGAAAGGAACCGTAGAATAATCATGGATCAAATGCATTGAATGAACGAAATGCGTATTGATACAGACAAAAGATAACGATTACTATACCAAAATGAATACTGCTATACAAAAGCTGAAATATGATATACAAAGGATAAAATAGCAGAAAACTGCAAAAAGCTCCTATTGCGTGGAAACTTACGTAATAGGGGCTTTTTGGTTACTTGTGGAGTGTTAATTGTAAACATGCCTGCTTTGAGCGGATGTTCCTTTAAGAAAGCAGCAATGTCAGTTTTGAGCGGATGTTCTTTTAAAATGGTTGTTGATATGCACTTGCAATTTTGGTACAATCATTTTATAAAAAATGGCAGAAGGAAAGGTTGAATAAAACCGATAAAAACGGTTGTACAAATGAGTGATATTGAGTAAAATAGAAACATGGAAAATGCTCAAAAATAAGGAAAGGAGAAGGATGATCAATTTGCATGATGAGTACGGATTGATGGCAGATTGAGAGATTCTAAGGTGATGAAAGATGAAGATTGGTATTTTGACAAGTGGCGGTGACTGCCAGAGCCTGAATGCTTCTATGAGAGGTGTGGCAAAGGCATTGTATGAGAATTTGAAGGATGTAGAGATTATCGGTTTCTTAGAAGGGTATAAGGGACTGATGTATGGAAATTATAAAAAGATGGAACCGAGAGACTTTTCAGGGATTCTCACACAAGGCGGAACGATTATAGGAACATCAAGACAGCCTTTTAAATTGATGGGAGTTCCTGACGAAAAAGGACAGGATAAAGTCAAGCTCATGAAAGATACTTATAAAAAACTGAAGTTAGAGTGTCTTGTCATCCTCGGTGGAAACGGAACCCATAAGACAGCGAATCTGTTAAGGGAAGAGGGATTAAACATTGTGACCCTTCCAAAGACGATTGACAATGATATTTACGGAACAGATATCACATTTGGTTTCCAGAGCGCTGTGAATATTGCAAGTAATGCAATTGACTGTATTCATACGACAGCGGCATCTCACGGACGTGTGTTTATTGTGGAAGTAATGGGTCATAAAGTTGGATGGCTGACACTTCATGCAGGTATTGCCAGTGGCGCTGATATTATCCTGATTCCTGAAATTCCTTATGATATCGATAAAGTAGTGGGTGCGATTAAAAAGAGAACAAAAGAAGGAAAGAGCTTCTCTATTCTTGCTGTTGCAGAGGGAGCGATTTCAAAAGAAGATGCTGCGCTTTCCAAGAAAGAATTAAAGAAAAAGAAAGCAAAGTCAATCTATCCGTCTGTATCCTATGAGCTGGGAGCAAAGATTAACGAAAAAACAGGACAGGAAATTCGTGTTACGATTCCGGGGCATACACAGAGAGGCGGAAGTCCGTGTCCGTATGACCGTGTATTGTCTACCAGATTTGGCGCAGCAGCAGCCAACCTGATCCTGAATAAAGAATATGGCTATATGGTAGGAATGAAAAATGGTGAGATTGTTAAGGTTCCATTGGCAGAAGTGGCAGGAAAACTAAAAGTAGTAGATCCAAATTCGTCAGTGATCAAGGAAGCAAAACTCATCGGAATCAGTTTTGGAAATTAAGATAAATGAGATGAAAAAGAGGAAAAACACATGTCGTATACAGCTTTGTACAGAAAATTCAGACCGGACACATATGATGATGTGAAAGGTCAGGAACACATTACAATCACACTAAAGAACCAGATTCAATCAGAGAGAATAGGGCATGCGTATCTGTTTTGTGGTACGAGAGGTACCGGCAAGACAACGGTTGCAAAAATATTTGCCAAGGCTGTCAATTGTGAGCACCCTGTCAATGGTAATCCCTGCAATGAATGTGATACCTGTAAGGCAATTTCAGCACAGACCTCCATGAATGTGATCGAAATGGATGCGGCATCGAATAATGGAGTTGAAAATATCAGGCAGATTGTGGAAGAAGTACAATACCGCCCGACAACCGGAAAATATAAGGTATATATTGTGGATGAGGTTCATATGCTTTCTACAAGTGCATTTAATGCTCTGTTAAAAACATTGGAAGAACCACCGGAATATGTGATTTTTATTCTTGCGACAACAGAAGTACACAAGATTCCCATCACGATTTTGTCAAGATGTCAGAGATATGATTTTAAACATATCTCTGTTGACACGATCAAGGAGAGATTAAAAGAGCTGGCAGATATTGAAAAGATGGAGGTGGAGGATAAGGCACTTCGGTTTATTGCAAAATCAGCAGATGGTTCTTTAAGAGATGCCTTAAGCCTTCTGGACCAATGTGAGGCATTCAGTATCGGTGAGCCGCTGACATATGATAAGACACTTCAAATACTGGGAGCTGTGGATACAGACGTGTTTAGTGACATGCTTCGGGCCATCATAAGTGAAGATACCCGTTCTTGTATGCTGCTATTGGAAGAGATGGTCAGTTACGGCAGAGATCTGGCACAGTTTGTTGTGGATTTCACATGGTATTTGAGAAATCTGCTTCTTTTAAAGACATCGGACCATGCAGAAGAAATCATCGATATGTCGGGGGAAAAGATGGAAGCGTTGAAAGAAGAGGCAAATCTCATTGAGGTGGATACGATTATGCGGTATATCAGAATTCTTTCAGAACTTTCGAATCAGATAAAATATTCTGTCCAAAAAAGAGTGTTGATTGAGATTGCACTCATCAAAATTATGCAGCCTTCGATGGAAGTGGATTACGAATCGCTGAAAAACCGTGTTTCTAATATTGAAAAAAAACTGGAAAATGGTATACTAGTGGGTAGTGCAGGCAATGCCGCAGTTTTGCAAAATTGTGCCGGTCATACCCGGGCAGGGGGCGTACAAGGTGGTAAGGAAATATCTCCAAAGCGTCAGATGGCAGTACCGGAGGAAATCAAAAAGATTGCGGACAACTGGTACAGTATCACAAAGAGTATCAGCGGACATCTGGGCGTTGGAATCAGAAAGAACCGTCTGTCCATTGATGAAAATCAAGTGTTGTGTGTTGTTTATGATTCCTCTATAGACTGGGAGCAGGATAACAAACCGGATAATATTGCACTGATTAAAGAAACGATTGCAAATGCGACAGGCAAGGAAGTTAATGTAGAACTTCGCCATGTACAGTCACAGGAAAAATATGACGAATCATATCAGTTACTTGAGACAAATGCAATTAATTTTGAAATAGAAGATGTTGAAGAGGAAGAGGAGGACTTTTAAGTTATGGCAAAAAGAGGAGGATTCCAGGGCGGTATGCCGGGAAACATGAACAATTTAATGAAGCAGGCTCAGAAGATGCAAAAGCAGATGGAAGAGCAGGCAAAAGAGATGGAGACGAAAGAAGTGACTGCAGCTGCAGGTGGCGGCGCAGTAGAGGTTACTGTTTCAGGTAAGAAAGAAGTGACAAAGATTAAGCTGGCAGAGGAAGTTGTGGATCCGGACGATATTGAAATGCTCGAAGACCTGATCATGGCAGCTACAAATGAAGCATTGAGAAAAATGGATGAGATGACTTCAGAATCATTGTCTAAGATTACAGGTGGACTTGGCGGCCTTGGAGGAGGTTTCCCATTCTAAGATGGATTACTACAGCAGTCATATATCAAAGTTAATAGAAGAATTTTCAAGACTTCCGGGGATTGGTCCAAAATCAGCCGGACGTCTTGCTTTTCATGTTTTGCAGATGTCAGAGGAGCAGGTTGCCTCACTCACATCTGCGATTACAGAGGCAAAGAAAAATGTCAGATATTGCAGGTCATGTTATACTCTGACAGATGAGGAGTTATGTCCAATCTGCAAGAGCAGTAAGAGAGACCATAAGACAATTATGGTGGTGGAACGGCCAAAAGACCTTGCTGCTTATGAAAAAACCGGTCAGTATAACGGTGTATATCATGTTCTTCACGGGGCAATTTCACCCATGCTTGGAATTGGTCCTAATGATATCAAATTGAAAGAACTGATTGAGAGACTCAAAGGAGATGTTGAAGAAGTAATTATCGCAACAAACTCCAGTCTCGAAGGGGAGACTACGGCAGTTTATATCAGTAAATTAATCAAACCGGCAGGAATCAAAGTGACCAGAATAGCAAGTGGTGTCCCGGTGGGCGGCGATTTGGAATATGTCGATACAGTTACACTGCTCAAGGCACTGGAAGGCAGAGTCGATCTGTAAAGAAAGGTAGAAAATACATGTCACAGGAATATACATTAATTAGGGATATCGTCAGTGGTCATAATGAGCGTATGCACAACATCAAAAAATATTATCCGTTTTTCAAACTTTCAGAGGTTTCATTTGGCCAGTACAAAGATGGCAGGTATGAAATGCTGGATATGGGATATATTTTAATGGCGGTGCTGCGCTTTTTTATTGAGGAGAATAATTTCAGGGAAAAGCTGGTCTCCTACAAGGAATATGCTGATTTTATGCATGAAGTTCTGGTGAGGGATTTTGCAGTTTCTCTGGAAAAAGAAGAGGAAAAAGAGCTTGTCAGTTATATCTTTGATAAAATCAAAAACGATGGAAAACCGTTTTCCTATACCTATTTTGACCCCGAGGACAAGAAAAAGAAAACCATCCGAACCAAAGTGATTGAAAATAAAATAAAAGATGACAACGTGATGTATTCTATTTCAGCAGATGCGGTTGCTTTTTATCTTGATACAAAAGAGATGAAAGAGGAGAGTAATATAACAGTTGCGCAATTGCTTTTGTCGAAGATGATCTCCACGAGAAATTTCAAGGGTGGGATAGAGGTAATTAAAAGAATCAACAATGAAGTAGGGAAACTGATTCATCAAAAAAACGAAATATTGAATGTGATCAGTTACGATGTTTTTACAGGAATTAGGATGTATGAAGAGTTCATGGATCATACGGTGAAATGGTTTGATGAGGAACAGAAGCTGTTCAAAAAGAATAAGGAACTGGTGAATAAGGCATTAAAAAGCTGTGAAAGTGACATGGGATATTATGCTGTGATGGAAGAAATTTACCACTTAGAGAGTGAGTTAAACAAGGTGATTCATAAGCATAGTGAACTCTTATCTGCCTGTATTGCTTTGCAGGAAAAAACAGATGAGATCATTGTTCGTTCTAAATTGGGAAGAATCCGGTCTTCCCTTGATTTTAGAAAAATGTTGTCAGAACTTATTAAGGCCGATGATGCCGATAAATTACAATATTACATACAACCGTTACTGAAACTGGCAGTGAAAAAAACATTTTCATTAACACTGTTAGACAATATGCTTACTTACAAGCCGGATGACAGTGAGGATGCACAAAAAGTACAGGAAAATGAATATGACGAAGATTTCAGGTATCCTGATGAGATTGAGGAAGAGAGAATATTTGATAATTGTAGTGTTTTATTGGAATTACTGTTTGAAATGTTGATGGAACAGGAGAGCTTTGATCTGATTTCCTATAATGCCTATCTTACCGAAAAGTTGGGAAGCAAATGTTTATTAAGTGCTGATTATTATTCGTTTATTGTTCATCTGTGTCAGAAAAATTCATATGATATTGAGGAAACGTTGAAAAAGCCGGATACATTTCTCGAAGATATCATCTGCCGGAATTTTGAGAATCATCAATCCAGATTTGAAAAATACAAAGGTTTAAAATTTGAAATACAATATATGGGGAATATGACGGAGCAAAATCATAAGAATGACAATATCATTCGCATTGGAAAATACGAGATTTCCAATCTAATTTGCAGAAAAATAACATAAGAGGGAAAACGGAGGAAACCATGGAAGAGAGAAATTTATCAAAGGCGTTAGACATTATCGCAAGATTAATTAATGGTGAGGAAATCAGCCGTGATGAAAAAGACACGAAGAGTCTGTATGAAGACTATACAACGAATGCTGAAATCTATGATATTACCAATTCCATTTGCAAAAAATTAAATCTATCACTCTATGAGTACGAATATTCCCTGTATGCCAGTGCAGGTGAGAATAACAGGGTGTTTGGTTATTCCAACGATGAATTGAAAAAAGAGATTGGAGTGAAACTCAATAGAGAACTCTTTTTGTGCTATTTTATCATTTATAATGTCGTCACCTGGTTTTATAACGATACAGCCAGTTATACATTCAACGAGTATATAAAGATTGAAGATTTGATCCACTGCGTGGATAGCTCACTTGCGGGAGTGATGGGCGGACTATCTGTGGTAGTTCAAAATGAGGTGGAAGAAAACAGTTTCAAAATGATTGCGCTTTTGTGGGAGGATCTTCCGGTGATTTCAAATGAAGAGACGAACGCAAGGGCAGCAAGGGGCTCAAAATACGGATTTGTAAAAATGACATTAAATTTCCTTCTGAAGCAGGGACTACTCATTGAGAGCGAAGGAAGATACTATCCGAAAAAAAGGCTAAAGGCGTTAGCACGAAATTATTTTGAAGAATATAAAGGAAGATTATACGAGATTATGGAGGAGACAGGTAATGCCACATATCAACAGAATCAGAGTAAATAATGTAAAGTACAATTTCGGTACGCAGTATTATGATGATTTTATGATGAGATTCTCATGTAAAAATACCATATATGATCTTGCAAACGGTGGTGGAAAAAGCGTACTCATGCTGTTGCTGTTTCAAAATCTCATTCCGAATTGCACATTAGATGATAAACAGCCGATTGAAAAACTGTTTCGGACAAATGAAGGAAGCACGACGATTCATTCGCTGATTGAGTGGAGACTGAGCGATGTACATGTGAAAGACAATTTTATTTATATGCTGACAGGCTTCTGTGCAAGAAAAGCGAAAGACAATACCAGTGATGAAGGCAATGAACAGGAACAGAAGAACAACCAGCCAATCGAATATTTTAATTATTGTATTTTCTATAGGAAGTTTAATGATAATGATATTAAGAATCTTCCGCTTGAAAAAGACGGGGAACGTATTACTTATACCGGTCTTAAGAATTATCTCAAAGAGCTTGAGAAAAATGATATGAGTCTTAAGGTGAAGATTTTTGACCGAAAAGGAGATTATCAGAGGTTTATTGCGGAGTACGGATTATACGAAAGTGAATGGGAGATTATCCGAGGAATCAATAAGACGGAAGGGCATGTGAGAACTTATTTTGAGACTAATTATAAAACTACCAGAAAAGTGGTAGAGGATTTGCTGATTGAGGAAATCATAGAAAAATCCTTCAGAAATAATTATTTGGAAGAAGGCTCACAGGACAAGCTTGCGAAGACACTGTTAAATATCAAAGACAAACTGATTGAGCTTTCCCGGAAGAAAGATGAGATTAACAATTTTGACAGGCAGATCGAGATGATTAACGGATTTATTGAGAGGACGGATTCCATCAGACAGATGTATCAGGGGATGGAGAATACCTTTTTCAAGTTAAAGAAAATCCATAATAGTATTTGTGAAAACGAGAAGAAAATCAGTAGTGAGAAAGACCGGATGTCGGAGGCGAAGGCGGATGCCGCTCTTTTAAAAAAAAGTTTATCCGGGAAAGTAGATACTGCAATGGTGATTGTAGACAAGTTAGAGCTCGGAAGGCTGGAAGAAAAGTGGAAAGAATATGAGAAAGAATATGAACTTCTTCTGGAAGAATTCGAAAATGTTAACGCCCGAATGAATAAGATGGAGGGTGGCAATTATTATCTTGAATATATAGAAGCAAAGAAAGAATATGATAAGCTTACCATTGTCATGGAAAATATGTTGAAAGACAATAATGAGCTGCTGGCAAGACTAAAGGAAGCGGTAGCAATTCAGTATCTGTGTAACATAGAAAAGAAAAATGAGATTACAAAAACGGTTGAAAAAGAGACGGAAAGTGCCAATGCTGAGAGTAAAGCAATTGAAGAATTAAGAAACTTTCTTAGGAAGCTGGATAATGAAATTGCCGTTGAAAATCATGAAATTGAATGGCTGACCAGTCAGTTAAGTGAGATAGAGAGTGAAATGACAAAGCTCAAAAATGAGACGTCTCTTTTGTTAGTCACTCAGGCAGAAGCAGAATGTACAAAACGGGAAAATGATATTGCTTTTCTGAATGAGAAGATAGAAGAACAGGAAAAAAACATAACCGACAATGAAAGAAAAATGAGACAACTTCAGTTTGAAAGCCGGGAACTTTATACGAAACACACAGAATTTGAAAATGAGAGGAAAATCCTGAAAAGCAGAAGCGAGAAAATTCTCGGTGTCGCAGATAAGCTTGAGAAACTAAAAGAAGTGTACGGACAGAATGATCCGAAAAAATTATTGTCGGTGATTGAAAAGGCTTATCAGTCCATGGTTCTCAGAGTAGGTGAAGAAAAAACACTGATTGAAAAGGCAAAGCAGAGACTTTCTCTGTTAGCTGACAACAAGCCCTTTGGAGAAAGTGAGAATGTACAAAAGCTCGTGGAATATATCAGAAGATATCATACGAAAAATGTCATGAGCGGGGCAGAATACATTAAGAAGTTTGAAGAAGAAGACAGGTTAGCCATCATTCGAAATAATCCGATGATTGTCTTTTCTGTTATCGTGTTTGATCATGCAGACCAGATCATAGAAGACTGGGAAATGATGAAGCAGTTACAATTGGAGGAGTTCATCCCGATCATTAATGCAGAGCAGCTTGATGGGTTAAACGAATTGATTCTTTCCCATAGCATCATCGATGCAGGAAAAGTAATGTGCATGATTGGAAATCCTGACAGGTTCAAAGATGAGAGTATCATCAGTGAATATGAGGCTTTGAAGGAAAGAATAAAGGCAGATACGGTAAGTTACGAGAGAAAACTGGAAAATCAAACCGTAGTCTGTGAAGAATATATGTTGATTCGGATGATCATGGCAGGATTGTTTGAGAATGATGAGGTGAATCCAAAACAAGCGTTGGATGAACTGGATGAGCAGATTAAAGAGGTGGAAAACGAAATCTTCAGGATAAAGTCGGAGATAGACAGGCGAGAAGAAGAGAATAGTGATCTGTTGAAAAGTCTTGAAGCGTATCAAAACAAGAAAGAAGAGTGGAAAGCGGAAATTAGCATTCTTGCAAGAATCACTGAGTATCTGAAAAGGTATCAGCAAAGTGAGAAGAGAAAAAAAGAAAAAGAAGAAAAACTTGTGCAAATGAAACGTGATTATAGTGATGGGACAAAGAGGCTTTCGGCATTGGAAAACAGATATCAGCATCGTTTAAACAAAATCAAGGCAGACCGGGAAGAGCTTGAACAGATGGAAAGAATCTGGAATGAAAAATATGCGGTGTATTTTGATGACGGAATTTATCAGCTGCTTATCAATGAGCATCGGGGAAAGTCAGCAGAAGAAATGAAAAATGAAGTAATGGGAAAGGATGATCTGGATACTTCCATCGAGGCATTGCTGATGGGACTTGTGAATGAAAATTCTTCGGTGACAGATAAGGAAAAGCTCATCAACAATTATCAGATGATAATGCAAAAAAGCCTTGGACGACTGGACTATCTTGGACTTGAAAAGGAAGCGTTTGACAAAATGTATGTTTCGCATGAACTAGACTATACGTCAGGAGAAGAGATGCGAACGATGAAGAAAAAGGCAGATGAAGTAAAGGCAAAACAAAAATCTGCCAGAAAGAGGATGGATGAATGCCGCTCGGATCGAGATAGGATGCAGGGAAAAATCAATCAGTCCATTTCACTGATTGAAAAAAATTATGGATGCTTTGATGAGAAATTGGTAAAAAGCGAGGAAATCAGTACTTTCATTTATGAAAATGAGAGATTATTATCATCGATTGATGAGAAACTTGCGAATACAGAAAAGGCAATGAAGAAAATAGAAGAGGAAGAACTTGTCATTGCTGTCTTAAAGAAAAATAGTGAAAGACTGATGACAAAGTCAGGCATTGCAAAGGATTTTACGGCAGGATCTTTTGAAAATAGGGATGCAAAGGAATTAGAGCAAATATATAACGAGACTGCGGTGGGGCTGGACCGGTTTCTTGAGGACAGATATAAACGTTCTGAAACATTTGAAAGAGAATTGTCAATGCTTGTGGATACATTGAAAAAACTGGGAGCAGAGGAATTGGCATTAGAGCTTAGAATGAATATCACCATGCCAAAATCGACAAAGGATGTGGATGAACTGTCAGAGGCTCTCAAAGAGACAAATTCACTGATTGAACTGGAAAAGCAGCGTGTAGAAAAAGGACTATTAGATATTCAGGTGATTAAAGATCACTTCGAAAATCAATGTGTACAAAGCTGTGTCAATATTAAGACAGAGCTGGAACGGTTATCGAGACTGTCAAAAATTACCATTGACGATGAAAATATTTCCATATTGAATTTAAAAATACCATATGTGAGTGAAGAATTGTATAAAGACAGGATTTCAGAGTATATTGACAGGCTTGCAAAAGATGCGGATGGTTTTGAAACGCAGGAGGAAAGATTAAAGTATATCAGAAATAATCTGTGCTGGAAAAAGATGTTTTCTGTTATTGTGACAGATATGAATGCAATCAGACTCAATCTTTACAAACGTGAGAGGATTGCAGGGCAGTCAAGATATCTTCCGTATGAAGAGGCAGTTGGAAGTACGGGACAGTCCCAGGGAATATACATACAGTTTTTGATTTCCATCATTAATTATATCACAAGTATTAATTCTAAAAACGCAGATGCGATGGGACTTAGAAAAGTCATCTTTATTGATAATCCGTTTGGAGCAGCAAAGGATCTCTATATATGGGAACCGATTTTTAAACTGTTAAAAACGAATCATGTGCAGCTCATTGTTCCTGCGAGAGGCACAACACCGGCCATTACCGGAAGATTTGATGTGAATTATGTTTTAGGGCAGAAAATGGTAGGTAAGAAACAGCAGACAGTTGTTGTCGATTACTACAGTGATGTAGTCACAGAGGAACTTGAGTATACAACTTTATCTTATGAACAGACATCATTGTTTTGACAAGCGACTTTTAGTGTGATAGACTATTTAACAACAATCAAAGATATTAAATGCATTTTTTATATGAAAGGGATTTGGTAAAAGTGGACAGATACGAATATAATGTGAAATCAGATCAGATTAAGAAATTTTACAGTGAGAAGGATTTTGAATCTGCAGCAGAAATTGCGGATGAGATTGACTGGTACAAGGTAAAAGATAAAGCAATGCTGAATAAGGTTGCAGATATTTATGAAAATATAAGACAATATGACAAGGCAAAAGAAATTCTGCTGATTGCATATGAGCGTTCTCCGCTTGGAAGGCAGCTTGCATATAAGCTTACCATCCTTGCACTCAGGACAAAGAATTATGTTGAGGCGGACGAGTTTTACCAGGATTTTGTGGAGATGGCACCGACAGATGTGACACAATATCTGTTGAAATATAGAATTGCAAAGGCAAAAGGGGAACATATTGATGTCCTCCTCCGGATTTTGGAAGCATATGTGGAAGTAGAGATGGATGAGAGATGGCAGTATGAATTGGCAAAATTGTATCATGAGGCAGGCAGAGATGATGACTGTGTCAAGATGTGTAAAGAACTGGAATTATGGTTTAATGAGGGTAAGTATGTGAATAAGGCTAAGGAGCTGAAGAAACTCATTACTGACGGTGAACAGGATTACAGTGACGGTTATTCTTATGATAACGATCAGGAATATCAGGATAATTCTGTCTCTAACCATAATTATAGTTTTAATTATGATTTAAAAGCAATGCAGGAAAATGAATATAATGATAATTCTGAAAGTTTTGATCAGGAGGAATATCAGAATGAGGGTGATGAAAGTCAGGATGAACAGGACCTCTATGAACAAGAAGAATTAGTTTCAAACGCTTTATCAGATGATGATTCAGAATCAGCTCCTTCGGATGAGTATGCTTCTGTAGAAGATATAGAAGAAACTTATGAGGAAGATGATAATGATGCAGAGTATGAAGAAGAGGAAGAATATAGCGAGGCAGATCGTGAAGACAATATTGGTGATGAAAACTACTCAGAAGTGAAGTCCTTAGCAGAATCAATTGTACAGACACAAGAGGAAAATGACATGTACAATCAGGAATATAGTGACGGGTATGATCGTGAAGAGAATGAGTACGAAGAAGATGCAGATGATGAAATTACCGCAGAAGATATGGGTGAAAAGGATATTTCTGAAAAGTATGGAGAGATTTACGGTAAAGCACAGGTAGCAGAAAATCGAATTAAGTCTGAGATCAATGCCGGTAGAAGTCAAAAAGGAAGTAAATACACACCGGTTCATCATAGTTTAGGTGGAGAAAAATATTACAAAGGAAACAGAGGAACGGATGAACAGATCAGAACAGCACAGGAAGCATTAAAGATTGCAATGGATGCTGCTGTAGAGGCACAGAGAGCAACGGACATTGCAAAGAGACTTGTGGAAGAGGCAATGCTTAATGTCAATATTATCAAGGGAATTCCTGTGAGCAGAGATGCGTTAACAGGAGGAAAACTATCTACCGGAATTTATGCCGGTATGACCATTGATGAACTTAGAAAGCAGTTGGATGAAGAAGAGTTCAAGGCAAAAGAAATAGGCGAAAGAGAAGTAAATATTCCGGAAACGGAAGCAGAGGAAGATTATAGTCAGCCGGATGATGTAAGTGCGGATGAAATGAAAGAAGTGGAAGATGGCAATACAAAGGACGAAAGTCGGGAGATTTCTGCCAAAGAAAAATTGGATACAGACATTTCTTCGAAAGAATCAGATGATTCGTCAAATGACACTACACAGGAAAAAGAGATTGATAGCGATTCTAAGATAGAGATATTTGAATTCGATAAGAGTAAAGAAGGAAAAGGCAGGAATATCGGAGATGAGCTTACAAAGACGGCTGAAATCGATATCAGCGAGATTAACTTCAGACTTGAAACAGATAATGCATTGTATAATACAGCAAATATTCAGGAAGCCCTTGCGCAGAGTATGGCTGCATTGATGGGAGAAACGGCTGCTGGCGTTAATGTGAAAAAGCCTACTTTAAGTAAATCAGAGACAGCAAAAGAGTATATTGATGAGGCTTCGAAGAAACTGAATGGTGAGCAGGAGAAGGAAGAAAAAGAGACAGAGGCAGGGCAGGAGGCAACAGAAGAAAGCAAGGGTAACGCCGCAAAAGAGGAAGAAGATGGTTCTTCTGATGTTCTGAAACAGAACCAAGAGATTGATGAAAAGGAAATCAATGAAGAATTATTACAGGAAAGGCTGAAAGAATATTATGACAAGCAGCCTACAAAAGTAATCGATCAGAAAGAGATTAACAGAATTTTAAAGGCGACACAGCTTAAGAATGTGTATGAGACTGTACCGCTATCACCATTACTTGCACAGGGAGATACTGAAGACACACAAAAACAGGAAGAAGTTTTTGCAAATGTTAATGAAGAAAATGAAGCAGAAATAGAGACACCAGAGATTAAGGAAGGAGAGGCAGACAAGCAGGAAGAAACACCGGCAGAAGCAGAGAAGCCAGAGATTAAGGAAGAAGAAGCAGAAAAACAGGAAGAAACACCGGCA
>CACYDA010000182.1 GCA_902773095.1 uncultured Lachnospiraceae bacterium
CTCGGATTTTTTTACGGTTTCACCTGTGTTCGCGTTATCGGCGTTGGTCAAAACCTTATATATGGTTAAAAAGAATATTTTAACATCCAGCCCAAAAGACACATGGTCGACATAATAATTGTTCAACTCTATGCGTTTGTTCCATTCTACATCCTTACGACCGTTCACCTGAGCCCATCCGGTGATGCCCGGACGGACATCGAACATCCTCAGCTGTTCCTTTGTATACTCCTCGATCGGCCAAGGATGATAAGTCAAAGGCGGTCTGGGACCGATGAGAGACATATCGCCTTTAAGTATATTTATAAACTGCAGCAACTCGTCAATGCTGGTCGCGCGTAAAAATCGACCGATACCGGTAACTCTGGGATCCTTGTCATCGGAGTAAACTCCCGAGCCTGTATGCTCGGCGTTCTCGCACATAGAACGAAATTTATAAAACCAAAAAACCTTAGCGCCCCTGCCGATTCTTTCCTGCTTAAAGAATGCGGGACCGGGAGATTCGATCCTGATGAGCAGCGCAATGATCACCATCGGGATCGCGCCGACGATCAAAACCAGAAGCGCTATGAAAATATCTATGATTCTTTTGACAACACGATTGTACATAGCGACCCCTTTTTATTTCTTCTGATTTCAAAATTTTGGCTTTGCGTTACTGCCGTAAGGCATAATAACACATAATACTCCAATTTATCTTATATATCATACTACAAAACTAATAAAATGTCAATTTTTTTCACGATGAACGAATAACAGTAATCATTGCTAAATCTGACATATTTTGTGAAATGTGATAAAGACAAAACTCCCGAAGCGGTATAACCACTGCTTCGGGAGAAATGTATCTATCTTTGTTTTTTGTTTTTTGAGATAAAGTGTTTGACCAATAATACAATGCCCTTTATCAGCCAGAACACAGCGAATCCGATCAAAAAACCGATCGTGTTGGATATCACATCGTCCGTTTCACACATACCACGATGGGTGATCAACTGAATCAATTAGATGATAACGGATATCCCTACTCCGATTATCGGCGGCTTCTATGATTATTATCTTGGTGCCGGAGGATTTGCATTTTCCGTTTTTGATCAAACCGATATACTTGCTGCCCACAGAAAAACAACCTGTAGTGAGCAAGAGTTAGTGCTTGACATATGTTTTGTAATGTAATCCAAGTGCACGTGTTCTTGTTTGGTGTTTGATAGCCTTGTTGATTAACATCGAAAGGTAGGCTTTATCTCACTCTGATTTCTTGAGTATTACATACTGCAATTTTTTAGAAATCACTTTCAGCAAGACAGTAGATAACACTGTAAAAAGGATGAATATTACAGTAGCAATAGGTAATGAAAAAGAATCGAAAATATTAAAATAACCCATGCAAAAAACGCCATGAGTCAAATAAACAAAAAACGAATATTCATCAAGCACATTAATAATTATACCATTAGCAATATTGTTTATGGCGTTTGGTTTCACGTTATACAAAAAAGCAAAGAGAACAACAAACCAAGTTCCTATAAAGAAATGAGATATAGTAACATACGATACATATACAAATGATCCATCAATTGTTATCTGCATGATAATTCTGAACACTACAGAAAGAATAAAAGCCAAAGAATATAATGCAAAGAATATAGGGTTCACTCTTTCTAAAAGATTAACTTGTTTCGAAAAATAACCAACTGCAAATATTACAAAATAAAACAGCGAGATATAATTAGAAACCGCAATAGAAATCACACTACCACACACAAACAGCAAGAATAAAAACCTTGACTTGTTTTTTATCTTTGTGGAAATCTTTTGCAAAAGCGGAACCATCAAATAACACAGCATAATAATGGTTGTGAACCATAATGGTCCAAGGCTGGGGATTTCCTTGAATACAATACTTGCCAGATTCCAGTTTAAGAAAAGCAACCCCTCTAAATCAAAACAGTAAACGATTATTGAATTGATGTCTTGATTTTGACCTGCTATTGCAAGCACAATAATCACCATTATTGAAAGAATAGCCGCAGGCAAAACTACCGTAACAATGCGTTTCAAGAACCATCGCCCAAAGTTGTTTATCACCTTTCCACCATATAAGTATCCGGATATAAAAATAAATAAGTCCACTCCACAATTAAAAAACTGCCCTAAGGATCCGTGCATAGGTATAAAGTTATAGTATTTTATGATATGACATAACACTATAAAAATCATACCTAAGAC
>CACYDA010000183.1 GCA_902773095.1 uncultured Lachnospiraceae bacterium
CAATCGTATTTGGTTTTATTCGAGGTACATTGGCTGATTCTAGTCAGCGATACATAACATTTGAAATCGGCAAAGGGCAAAATGGAGATGTAAGTCGGATATTTTCGAATTGTGTAATGTTACATATAGGATTAGCAATAATCCTCGCTATTTTTATTGAGCTAATAGGTGTTTGGTTTATTGAAAATAAACTGATGATATCCGAAGAAAGGCTGGATGCAGCATTATGGGTCTTTCATTTTATGATTGTGCAAATGATTGTTATGGTTGTAAGCGTTCCATATAGTGCGTTGATTATTGCATATGAAAGAATGAGAGCGTTTGCGTTTATAGCAATTATTGAGGCATTAATTAAACTAGGAATTTCATTTGCAATTTTGTTAGATACAGGTATCGATAAATTGATTACATATGGTTTCCTTTTGTTTTTGATGCAAATTGTTATTCGTTTCATTTACATATTTTATTGTAAGAAAAAAATTAAAGGAATCAATTTCTATTTTGTATTGGATAAAAAAGTAATTCAGGAGATTGGACGTTTTTCGTCTTGGGCATTCATCGGCAATATGTCGTATGTGGGCTTTACTCAAGGACTTAATATTCTAATTGGTACTTTTTTCTTGCCAACTGTTAATGCTGCACGTGGTATTGCTGTTCAGGTACAAACTGCTGTACATACTTTTGTAAAAAATTTTCAGACTGCTTTGAATCCACAAATTACGAAAAATTATGCTTCTGGTAATTTAGGGGAAATGCTAAATTTGGTGTTTTTAAGTTCTAGATTCTCTTTTTTTCTTATAATGATTCCCATTATTCCAATATTATTTGAGGTAAATTCTATATTACACATTTGGTTGAAAATAGTCCCTGAGTATACTGAAAGTTTTTTGAAAATAATATTATTGATCTCATGGATTAATTGTTTGGGAAATCCGTTGGCTATATCTTCGAAGGCTACTGGAAATATCAAAAAATATGAATGTTATTCTGCCTCAATCAAATTATTAATAGTTCCAATATCTTATTTCGTCCTACGTTTAGGATATTCTCCGGTTTCAGTGTTTTTCGTCCATCTTGTTATGGAGATACTTGCATTGTCAAGCAATATTATAATTACAAAAAAACTTTTAGGTTTTTCTTTATGGGATTATTACCATAATGTTATATCAAGAATTGTTCCAGTAGCTTTATCTTCATTTATCCTACCATTGTTTATTGTAGGTCTTGTACCACCGTCTATTTTAAGAACTTGTGTTTTAGTGGTTGTTTCTTTAATATGGTCGTGTTTGTGTATCTATTACTTTGGATTAGCAAAGGAGGAGAAACATCTTGTTAAATGTAGAATATCGAAATTTTGTTGAAAAAATAATTATTTATTATCCTGATGATAAGTTAAAAAAGTATCAAAAAATGATTATAGGTTATACTACAGGTGTATATGATATGTTTCATATTGGTCATCTAAATATTTTACGTCGTGCAAAAGAAAAATGTGACTATTTAATCGTTGGTGTTAGTACTGATGAATGTGTTGAATCATATAAAAATAAAAAACCTATTATTCCATATGAGCAAAGGGCGGCTATCGTTGGAGCGATAAAATATGTAGATGAAGTCGTTCCGCAGATTTCAATGAATAAGACCGAATTCTTAAAACAACGTCATTTTGATGTGATGTTTCATGGTGATGAGTGGAAAGGTACAGATTTGTACAAAAAGTACGAAAAAGAGTTTGCGGAGTATGGCGCTCATATAGAGTATTTAACACATACAGATGGAATAAGTTCTTCAATGCTAAGGGATATAATTGGTAAATAATGAAAAATCCAATTTACTCAATTTCGTCAGAGTGTTCTGGGTGTAAAGTTTGTGCTGAAATTTGTCCGAAAAAATGTATCTCTTTTTATGAGGATGCAGAACATTTTGCATATCCAAGAGTTGATGAATCATTGTGTATAGATTGTCGTAGATGTGTAGCTGTGTGTCCGCAAAAAAAAGCTACATTTAATTTTGTTAAAGAAGCATTTGTTGGTAGTCATTCTCATAACGAAGTTTTCAAAAGTTCTTCAGGGGGAGCATTTTGGGCATTATGCCAAATATTGATACCTTTGGGGTATGTGGTTATTGGTGTAAAATGGATGGATGGTTTTAAAGTTGCGTATGATGTTGCTTTTACTTTGGATGAGGCTCAGGGGTTTCGCAAATCGAAATATGTTCTTTCTGATACAAATGGAATTTTTCAAAAAGTAAAGAATTTATTGAAAGATGGGAAAAAAGTCTTATTTACAGGTACTCCATGCCAGGTTGCTGCTTGTAAAAACTATATAGGCGATTCTGATAAATTATTTCTAGTTGATATAGTTTGTCATGGTGCTCCTAATCAGGAAATCTTCAATAAAGAGGTTAATTATATTGAAAGGAAACATAATGGAAAGTTGGAGTCATTCGAATTTAGACAGAAATCACCTATTAATGGGAAAGTAAATAGTCGATCTGCAAAATATGTAGTTAATTCCAAGGAATATTATGTAGAAATAAATGATGACCCTTTCTTGCGTGGTTATTATTCTAGGCTTTTTTATCGTCCATCATGTGGAACTTGTCATTTTGCAAGACCTGAACGTGTAGGAGATGTTACCCTTGCAGATGCTTGGGGAGTTCATGACATTTTGCCAGATCTTGACGAACTTGTTGGTGTCAGTTTATTACTTTTTAATTCTTCAAAAAGTTTACTACTACTGCCTGAAATAAGACGGTTCATGTCCATAAGGAATGTGGACAAGGAATGGGCTATATCGACAAATCTGCAACTTAGAGTCCCAACGAGATTTCATGAGTATAGATGTGATTTTTTTAAAAAAATAGATGTTATTGACTTTGAACAAAACGTTAGGGCTTGCACACGTGTATCCATAAAAATGCGAATAAGAAAATATTTGGGCTTAACTATAAAAAAAATTATTGGTTATTATAAAAAATAATTGTTTTTTACTATTATTTTTTGCAATAAATAAACATTTAAGTATGTCAACAAACGATCAAGAATATTTAAAAAAATTACATGCAGAACTTCTTACTATAATGGATGATATTCATTACATATGTAATAAGTATAACATTGTATATTATCTTGTAGGTGGTACTTTGTTAGGTGCAGTGCGTCACAAAGGATTTATTCCTTGGGATGATGATTTGGATATAG
>CACYDA010000184.1 GCA_902773095.1 uncultured Lachnospiraceae bacterium
AGCTACTGACTGTATTTTCTCAACAGTCGCCGGAATGGTAAATATCTCATATTCCTTTGGTGTAGCCTTAATCAATTCGCTTTTATCCTTGGAATATACCACTCCGTCTTCCAGAGTATATTGCGTGTTTTCCGGAGACAGGTTCACTGTATGATTCAAAGCATATTTCCAAAAATAAGTATCTATCTCCGTACAAGATGCCGGAAGATTGATATATTCTGCATTATTTAATGAACACGAACTAGTAATTCCCTCAATTCCCTCTTCAAATGTAATACTTTTAAACGTCACGTATCTATATTTCATTCCGTTTGAATTAGATTCCTCAAGCAGTTCATTACACTCATAATTTAATGTTCCTTCCCCCGATACGATCAATTCCTCCTCATTGATGATCTTACATGTAAACCCATGATACTCTTTCGTGATTACGTTTTCATCATCCGCACGTGCACTTACCTGTAGTTTTCCCCCTGTAAATCCGATGATTTGCAATAATAACAATGCAAATACCAGCCTTCCACAAAATTTTAATCGTTTTCCTTTCATAATCCTTCTCCTTCCTGAACTTTCAGTTCCATTATTATATACTCATAGTTTATCATCTGTACATTTTAATGTCAATATTTACGATATATTCTTCATCACCCCACAATATTTTCTTCATCAATTTCCAAGTGTAACATCCCAGCCTGCCAGATACCTCTTGATGAGTGCGCTATCCTTGACATCTGTCATTCCGTCCACATTGACATCTGCAACAGAACGATTGATGGCGACATCCCAGCCTGCCAGATACCTTTTAATGAGTGCGCTATCCTTGACGTCTACGATTTCATCCTCATTCACATCACCATATAGGAATGTGAAATAAGGCGATATTTCATAAAAAACGACTTTTCCCACATCGGAAACATACCATTTCACCATACCATCAGATGCATAAAACGGCTGGCAGTCTGATAAGCGATAATTTTCAAATGTTTTCATTAAGGCGACATTTCCATCACTGTCTATTGCAACACTTTTCACATTGATTTTATTTGTAGAATCATCGTATTCTTCCCATAATACCAGAAAATGTTCATCATCGATTTTGACGATCTGTGGTGTCATTGGACTGATCTTTCCATTTTCATAATCGGTAAGCCATAATATCCTTGATTCTTTCAAATCTTTATCAGTAATGGAAAGAAAGATATTTCTTTGTCCATATTCATTATATTTTTCAGGGTCATCCTGTGCTACCGAATTACCCACAATCAGGCAATTGTTTTGTGATAACGCCATACCTCCGATTGAAACACCTGTCGCATTGTAAAAATCCGAGCTCGCATTACAGATTCCCAACACACTTCTATAACTTACCCGGGTAATAGAACCGTCTACACGACATCTCGTTAAAACGACCGCTCTCGGGTAAGCATCTCCGTGGTCAACTCTGTATACATATTCTCCGTCAGTTGCGATTAACTGGTTAAAGGAATGACTCACATATCCATAACTGATATTCATTACATCCGAATAAGAATCCAATAGTGTCAAATCTTTTTCATCCACTACAAAGGTCATATTTGCCTGATGATGATATCCGTCTCCCACATTATACATCGTATGACAAGTGTAAACATATAATTTTCCTGCTGTTTCCGTCATTCGAAGTGAACCGGCGTCAAAAGGCATATACGTATTCGCTCCTTTTACGGAGCAGCTTCCCAGTCTCTCCCAGTCTTTGGAATATTTGACAATTCTGATTACTTCCGTTTCGTCATTTTCATTCGTATTTTCCTGGCCAAATACGATATAATGAAATTCCTCTCCACTAAAAAATCCACCAAAATATGGCAGTTCTTTTTCAATTGTACTACTTCCTAAAAATCGATAATCCTCCGAATAAGTTCTGATTGTTACGGCATCCGAAGCCTCTTCAACAATTGTCAAAGTTTTATTATTATTTTCAAACAGATAGGACTTTACCGTATTTGCCCACACACTGTAATTATTCCTTGAAACATTGCTTACTCCCTGCTTTTCATCAATAATTTCATACCTGCTATTTGCTTTTCTTTGACCGGGTGTAATCCTGATTTTGCATTCCGCTGATAAACCTTTTACTTCAGATTCGAAATAAATGGTAACTTCTCCTTCGGTCCATGCTGCTACCTTCCCCTCTTTGGTGACTGTAGCAATACGATTATTGCTGCTCGTCCATTTTCCGGCATAATCAATCGAATTCGCAGACGTCACTATATTTACTTTCTGCATATCGCCCACTTTCATCTCTTTCATTTCCGGTTCAAGCGATATTGTGACATCATCATAGTCCCACTGAAATATTTCCATATAATACTGATTGTCTTCTTTTTCTATGGCGATGACATATTTCCCATATCGCATGAGATGGAATACATAATGTGCCGTATCAACAGAAGAAATCTTTTCACCTGTCTTTGGATCAAATTCTACCAGTTTTTTTCCATTTTCATACATCAATATCGTTTGATCCTTTTCATTGTACACAGAACCGACTCCTATACATGTTGAGTCATAATACTCACTCTCCAACTCATATTCCGGTATCCTTCTGCTTTCAGATATTACCCTCTTTATCTCCTCTCCATCCGTATCATAGATATTCAAAGAAGAGGTAAAAGTACTTAACACCGTCAGATATCTGTCACCCAGTAATGCAGCAGAATCATGATGCTGATAAGAATAATCAAGCCCAAGAAATTCAATGCAAGGAATTTCTCTCGTAAAAATCGATTCCTGTACATAGGATTTTGTTTCGATATACTCCACCTTCTGATCTGTCACTTTTCCCATTGTCAAACCGGTTCCCGGATGTGAAAAACCATAGGCATAATAATCGGACTGTATTTCCATATAAAAAGCGCCACTCTCACTGTCAAATCCGGCAAATCTGGTGATGTTTGCTCCCGCTTTTGCAGCAGACAACAGTGTTCCCTCGGAAGAATACAATAAAAGTTTATAATCACCGGTATCTGCCGATACAGTTCCCCCTATATAAATACGTCCTGCCTGATCTGCACCGATTGCAAAACACTTGCAATCACTGATTTCAAATGTTAAAACAACTTTTTGTAAGTTAAGATCGAACACCTCACAGGTATCATTTTTCAATATGTACATCTTTTCTCCCTGAAAATACGTATCCTGCACGAAGCCAAACTTGTAAACGGATTCCATTTTCTTTGATTCCAAAGAATAGAAAAATAATTCTCCTACCTTATATAAATAGAAACCATTTAATGATTCATAAGGAATAATCTGATATTCACTCTGACTTGTATACTCAAATTCATTTTCCTCTAAAGAAAAAATCTCATGTTCGCCAAATTCATATGTTTCAC
>CACYDA010000185.1 GCA_902773095.1 uncultured Lachnospiraceae bacterium
AACAGAGATTACAGGGACTTTAAGATCTTCCAAAACGCTTTTTCCTATGGCTTTAAAAGTGCTACCTGTACCTTTTGAATTCAGTTCTCCGTTTCTTGCTTTTAGGAGGTGAAATATATAATTTCTAAGCTCATCATTTTTGACTGTTATCGCCGCTAATCCTCTTCCAATGCAGCATTCTGTTTTTGCATAGTTTAATGCTCCAATAGGTGCCCTTACCGAAATAAGAATATCTTTAGGTTGTGCCACTTTTTTCGGATTGTTACACCAAACCCTTTCCTCTGGATATATATCACCAAAATCTGCATTCCCTTGAAAAAATGGCAATCCATCATGATCATTATTATAACTTGATGATTCAGGTGATTGACCCATCGTAATCTTTGCAAGTTCCTTTAAGGGTTTATATTCCATGATTCCCCCCACAAATCTCGTATTGTTATTGACTTTTTAGCCAAATACGTTATAATATTATTGAACCACTGAAAGGGCGAATGCCTCGTAGGTGGTGTTTTTTTGTCTTTATTTTGGATATATCACACAGCCATAAGGATGTGTACTACTTGCTTTCAGATTTAGAATACCACCTTCTCGGAAAGTCGCCATTACCCGTTTAATAAAATCCTCATCTACTATTCGTTCTATTCGTTTAGGTAATCTTTCTTTTTTATCTGACACTCTGTAATACAAATCAGTAAAAAAAGAGATAAAATCACATATTTGAATGAAATACGACTCCGTAGATTCTTTTGACATAATATCCTCAACCAATCCTTTGATCGGTACATTCTGATAACCGCCAAAATGAGATTGGATGGGATTATATGCTCGAATCTCTCGAGCTGTTTTTCTCATTGGTGCAAGACGTCCCTCGTCTGTAATAATCAGATAATTCCATTTTCCAGCTGAGTCATTTTCAATCCGTTGAATATTGTACGTTAAAGCATTTTTCAGAACTTGATAGTCCGTCGTTATGATTTTTTCTTTATCTATAATCACATTTACTACTTTGATCTCAAGTCTTGAAATATGTTTAGTCAAATCTATTAATAGTTGTCTCCGCTGATTATCACTCCATCCATATGGACGATACATTCCCTTATCTCTAACAAGATGCTTCGTATGTATTTCTTCTGTGACATGAAGACCATACTTCTCCTTTAATTCTTTCCTGAATGCACGAATTGAATTGAATGTGTTCTGCCAGCAATTGATATCCAAATATACGCTTGTAAGAACAAACTGCTTGCTCGAAAGGGTATTTGCCCCATCATCACCAGTTTCATCAAAATAAACAATATATGTTTACAACCTTTATACTCCTATAGAATTCACACACAACAATTTGGTTCTTCCTCGTGCTCATCCACACTATTCGTCGCCACGACAAATATCAAGTTGAGGACGTTCAAGCAATATATTTTTGATGGGAGGATTTTACATTATTTTGATTTACTATGGCATATTGCATGGTAGTATCTATTTGAGAGTGTCCAAGTATCTTCTGTACCTGCTCTATAGGCATCCCTTTATCAATGGCCCTTGTTGCCATAGAGCGACGGAACTTATGTGGATGGATTTTATTTAAACCCAGAGAGCGGCCGAGATTTCTGATCCTGCTTTCAACACCGCTTATCTGTAATCGATTATATGGTGCATCGAGAGATACAATCAACGCATTATTATCATCAATCCTACTATTAAGATATTCTTTCAAGTGAATTTTTGTCTTAGCGTCAAAATAAACTCTTCGCTCTTTCTCCCCTTTTCCAAAAACGATACATTCTCGCTGTTCAAAATCTATATCTTGTATATTAAGATTGACAAGTTCTCCCACGCGAATCCCCGTGGAGTAAAGAAGATCGATAATAGCAACATCCCTCTTCTTTGAACAACCGTCTCTTAATTTTTCTATGTCTTCATCAGAAATCGTTTCTTTTACCACTGTCTTGGCTTTTATTTTGTGAATTCTTCTCATTGGGCTTTTCAGGATATAGTCTTCCTCTTCAAGCCACGAAAAAAAGCTCGATATATTCCGTCGTATATTATCCACTGTTACTTTGCTACAGTCATTTATCTTCTGATAATCAACAAGATATGACCGAAGCTCCTCGGTTGTCATCTTCCTTATCGGAGTTTCTACGTTTTTAAGGAGGTGCTGGACGGTTTTCTTGTAGTATTCGAGCGTTCTCTCTGAACATCCTTCAACTTTCTTCGCATCCAGAAACAACTTCAGGTATTCAGAATTCGAAGTTTCATTTTTTTCTGCTCTCCCTAAAGCAAAGGTTCTAATAAGCACCTCTTGTAATTTCTTCATCTGTACCACGGATAAATATTCTGACATCTCATTCATGATAGCAACAATTTTTTCTTCCATGCTGATATACCTCCTGTTATATGCAATTGATACCAGCATCCTTCTCCATCACGATTCTTTATTCAATACAGTTCATGATCACGCTGATCATCATCTCTTTTTCTTCTGCACGAGATTCTGCGATCATAATCGTCAGTGCAACAAGAGTATGATCAGCTAAAAGTTTGTTACCGTTCTCATCAAAGAGCAGACCATTCCTCTCCATAAAATACAGGAATACTGCTGCAGCGATGCGTTTATTACCATCCCAAAAACTGTGATTCTTTGTTACGAAATACAGCAAATTCGCTGCCTTCTCCTCTACACTAGGATATATTTCCTGTCCACCAAAGGATTGGTATATATTTCCTATACTCCCTTTGAAGGAATCATCTTTTTCATTGCCAAATAAATCAGATTGTTCTGAGAAT
>CACYDA010000186.1 GCA_902773095.1 uncultured Lachnospiraceae bacterium
GAATGCTATCAAAGCTTTACAATACACATTCAGGCAATTGGCAGAAGACAAGACAGATGAAATAGTAGAGTATCTCAAGCTGGACTCAAAAGAAAAAAGCGAATTGCTTGAAGAACTGCAAATCTGGATGCAGAATGCTCATCAGGAAGACAATATAAGATTAGGGAATATTCAAAAGGTTTGTGAAGAACTGATTACGGACAATGCTTTGCAGGAAGCCCGTATAGAACAATTGCGGGCGGACTCGCAGAAAATACAGAAGACCGTAGAAGGATTTGAAAAACATTGGCGGGAAGCTGAACTGAAAAAAATGGTTGAGTGTTTTCGCCAGGCAGAGATATATCAGTTTGAAAGAAAATTTGATAAAGCGGAAGAATACTATCGTCAGGTTTTGATTGCGGGTGGAAAAGATCCGGAAGTTTATTGGAGGATAGTATTATGCCATTATTGTATAGAGTATCAGGTTGATAATGAGGGAAACCGTATTCCGTCTATTCTTTATCCGGATCTTAGAGAACCGGATAAAATAGTGGATCGAAAGAACCTTACAAATAGTTTTCAGACAGAAGAGCAGAAGAAATACTACAATGAACAGATAGAAGTTATTGATAAGTGTCTTGAGGAGTATCGTAGGTTTTGTAAAACTGTACAGTATGATGTATTCATAAGTGTGAAACAGAAAGATGACGGACATCCTACTGACGATTGCGCTAAAGCATATATACTATATAATTATCTGTCAACTGAATTAGGACTCAAAGTTTTTAATTCTGAAGTAACAAAACCTTATTCGGGAGAAAGATTTGCACCATATATTCTTGCAGCACTAATTTCATCAAAAGTAATGATTGTTGTGGGCTCCTGTCAGGAATATATGGAAGCACAATGGGTTCGGAATGAATGGTCACGTTATATGTGGCTTCAAAAGAATGAAAATCCTGCGAATAAGGACGAAAGAAGAAAACTTGTTTGTTATCTGGTCAATGGAATGAAACCAGATCAGATGCCGAGTGAATTAGCGTCTATACAGTGTATTGAGGAAAATGACCTGGATAGTAAAGAAAAACTGAAGGGGACATTAGAGACAACCTTTGGGAAACTGCCCAAAGGAAACAAAACCGAGATAAAAACTGTAGACGAACTTATTGTTCAATGGGAAACATATCTGGCCAACAAAAAGCATGAAACTATTAAAGAGCAATATAACCAGTTGGTTCAGCAGGGAAAGTATCTGAACAATTCCATGATTCACCTCATAAAAATATGCGCGGATAGAAAAGTGGCATCAGTGGATTTATTGCCGAAAAAAGTGCCGAATCTTCAAAATATAGACAAGTTTGCTCTTGCGGATAAGTACGCAAAATCGATAGAAGACAGAAAAATAATAGATGATCTGAAGAATAGATGCATAAAGGAAGATGAAAGAAGACGAGAGGCAAAGAAAAATAAAAAATACGTTGCATTTTCAGCCGTGTCGGCATTGGTTATTACTATTCTAATGATAGCACTTTATTATGTTGAACCGTATGAAGATTTAATGAAGCGGGATACACATATTGAAGCAATTTTATTAGGCGGCGCCATAGTTGTTTTTCTCCTGTCGATTTTGTTATTCCGATTAATACATAGATTGTCAGTTAAAAAATCTATAGAAGCAGATGGGAAAACACGAATAATAGGGTTTACACATTTATGCGTGTGCTTGTTTGTTTTGGTTGGAGCGGTGTATACAGGTGATGAAGCCTGGAATGGATGGATCTTAGGAAGATGGGCACACTATTATCAGTATTACAGTGTTCACTTGATTGAAATTTATACTTTGTTTGCTTCTGTGGTTGTTTCAGCTGTTGCTGCGATTTTAACAATTATACAGCGAAGGAAAGCAGAACAGACAGATTAAAGAAACAATTCTATGTTCTTTAATACTTAGAAGGGGATATATATGAAGCGGATGCTAGCAATCATATTGGCTGTATTTCTTTGTGGGAGTAGCATTAACGCTTTTGCTCTGCCAGGACGCGAAAGCAAATCCACAGCAACTCCAAGGATGACATCTGCTCCAAAGCCAACACCCACACCAACACCGACACCGAAACCGACACCAACTCCGACACCAACACCGACACCAACGCCGACTCCGACACCCACATCCACACCGACACCAACACCAACACCGACGCCTGCTCCAACGTTATCTCAAATGGATCTGAGCATACAATATTATACAAAAGGAAAAGAACAACTCGATACAAACAATCTATCAAAAGGTGTCGAGTATTTATTGATGTCTGCTGTTTTGGGGAACCAGGATGCGCAGTACTTACTAGGCAAATGTTATGAAAATGGAACAGGAACAGAGCAAAATGATGTGTTAGCGGTGAAGTATTACCGTTTGGCAGCAGATCAGGGACATTCAGATGCACAGTGTGACTTGGGCAGATGCTATTATTATGGTATTGGCATGGAACAGGACTATGAAGAAGCTTTTTTTCTTTACAAGAAGTCAGCAGATCAAGGCAATGCATGGGCTCAGAGGAATGTAGGAAATTGTTATTATGATGCTGTGGGAGTTCAGAAAAATAATGTGAAAGCAGTACTCTATTATCAGAAAGCAGCAGAACAGGGAGACGTAGATGCTCTGATCAAATTAGGAGACTGTTACCATAAAGGTGAAGGTGTCGATAAAGACGATACGAAAGCCGTGACTTGTTATCAGAA
>CACYDA010000187.1 GCA_902773095.1 uncultured Lachnospiraceae bacterium
CAACAGATATCGTTCAGGCAGAAAGTGAGGATGCTCCAATATCAATTGACAATTCCTCTCAGGAAATTTCCAATGATGAAAATGATATTTTAACTTATACAGAAGATAGTTCTTCAAGTGATAATAAATTGGGAATTTCTGATGATGGGAAATCTAAATTGAATTTAACTGTTGCCACATATTCCAATTTTATTAAGAAGGGAAATAGTTACAGTATGTATTTGACCGACTTGAATGGCCATGGAGTAGTTGGCAAAAAGGTGGTCATAACATTAGACGGTAAAAGCTACAAAAAAACTACAACAACTTCCGGCAAATTTTCGATTCCTATTGATCTGGCAAAGTCATATGTATTGCTTAACGTTTCCTATAATGGGGATGATGACTATAATGCATTTTCCAAAATCATAAAGGTCAAAATCGAAAATTCGGTTTCAATAGATATTGGAAACTCAATATTGCTCAGCAACGGATATCTCAGGATTTATCTTCACGGACCCCTGAAGCTGATTGCTAATAAGAAAATCAAAATAAAAATAGGCAATAAGGTCTTCACAAAAAGGACTGATGCTGAGGGCAATCTGGTTTTCAAGCCTAAGGTTAGTCCTAAAAAGTATAAGGTTACAGTAATATTCGACGACCTTAAGAAATCCAAAATTATCAAATGCATCAAGGGAAATGCCAAAAACCCATTTAAAAAGTCCATTCCTACAAAAAATGGTGTTCCTGATGTTGATAGGATGACCAAATATTTCATCATGGGATATAAGAATGCCAAATACACCCTCAAGAAATCACAATATCGTGAAGTCATGAAAAGGGATAGATGCTGTTTGATGCTGTACGGCAAATTGTCAAAATATGTATTTTTCAAAACAAAGCCTGTTTCAAAAGTCTATCATATCATCAAACGTGATAAATGGAATGTGATAGAAAGGGAAATATTGACTAAGGTTGTCAAAAAGAATAAGTACAGTTACTGGCCAAAAAAAGTCACAGTTTCTCTTAGTGGAAAATCATATACCTATTCTGAAGTTCGTGACATTCAGAATACAGGATATACCTGCGGACCTACCTCAGGCAGTGTCTGCAGTCAGGTCCTAAAGAATTTCCATTCTGAAAAGTACTTCCAAATCAAGGGGCATGTGACTAGTGGAATCAATATCCCTGTCCTTAAGAAGATTTTGGAAAATGAAGGATTCAGCGCACAATATTTCTATTATGGCAGTTCTTATGACAATGCCGTAAAGCAGTTGAAGAAAGGTGCAGCATTGATAGTATTCCTTCCAAACCATTATGTTTCTGTAATAGATGTTAGCAAGGATGGTAAAAAGGTTCTTGTAAGTAATTCATACGGTAGCTATGATGTTGGATGCAGAAATGTTCCTACAGACTGGGTGTCCTTGAAATATTTCAAGTCCAAATATGGCGGAGTGGGATTGATTGTCAAAAACAGTTTTAAAATATCAAATAAAGACAAAAAACAAATCAATCACTATTATAAAAGCATGGGCGGAAAATGGAATAGGCAAAATGTTAATGAAAGAATCCCTAACATAGGGCTTTAATCAATATTGTCAAATTCCTTTTGAGCGTTTTTATAAAAGCATGCCAGTTCACGTCCGTTTACAAAGATGTGTGAAACAGTTATTGAAACGCTCATTTCAAAGTCCTTGTTTACTTTTCCCCAGGTTATCAGAGGTTGAATTGCATTTCCGTCAACAACACAGTTGGTGATCATGTCAAAGTCAACCCATGGAATGCAGGAAAAGTTTGCAATATTTGTCAAATCCCTTTTTTCCATTTCAATAAAAAATCCTTCGTTTTTTCCGGAGAGAATGTCTGAAGACATGTCTTTTACATAGTCGTGCCAGGTCAGAATGTCACTGAACTCCTGTGGAGGCATAACTCTCATTTCCTTATAGATTTCATTTCCTTCATCCATGATTGGAGATACTCCATCAAGATAATCATATTCGACAGCTTTTCCATCTATTATTCTTCTTTTTAATTCTGGAACTGAGTTTACAGCATTCATAAGGCATCCCAGACTCATTATGAAAAATGATTTGTCATTTTCATGGCACCAGTTCCACATCTTTTCGACATTGATTCTTGCTGACATTGCATAGCGAGCTGATAAAAAATCTATAAAAGGATTTTCATCTAAATTAAATTCAATTTCTCTCATTTTTTAACCCAAATTCTTATTAATAGTTAGTTTTTTATATGTTTTCGATAATAAATATAATTGTTATAAATCATTGAGTGGATGTTATAATGAAAGTAGTAATAGTAGGCGGAGGAGCTGGAGGAATCTCAACAGCTTCAAATATTCGTAAACTCGACAAAGACATAGAAATAACAGTTCTCACAAGAGATAATAAGGTGGCATATTCACCATGTGCAATTCCTTACGTATTATCCGGCAAAATAGAATCATTTGATGATATTATCATGAGAACTCCTGAAGATTACAAGCAAAAGGACATTGAAGTCATTACTGAAGTGGAAGTCACAGCAGTTGATTCCGATAAAAAAACAGTAACTTACGAAAAGAACGGCAAAGATACAGTCTTAAAGTATGACAAGCTAGTTCTTGCAACCGGCGGAAATCCGTTTGTCCCTCCAATGCAGGGGGTTGACTTGGACGGAGTATACAGAATCAGAAATATAGATGATGGTATAAAGGTTCAAAAAGCAATGGAAAGCGCTAAAAGTGCTATTGTCACAGGTGCTGGTTTGATAGGTATTGAAATTGCATTTGCATTAAAGAAAAAAGGATTGAATGTTATCCTAAGTGAAATGCTGCCTCAAATCGTGCCAAGGTCCCTTGACAAGGACATGTCCGACATTTTGGTCAAATATCTGGAACAGGAAGGAATACAGGTAGTCCTGGGAAAACCTATAACCAAACTGATTGGTGAC
>CACYDA010000188.1 GCA_902773095.1 uncultured Lachnospiraceae bacterium
AACGAGAACGTATAGATAGGGATGCCTTTTTGTACAGCTGTCAAATACTCAGTGTTAGTTATGGATTTCCCCGTTTCCCCTACAGACCCATACTTGTTGCCAATTATAAGAACGAATATGTCTGCAAAATCCTTTACCGCATTGATACAGTTTTCCCAATTATCCAATTGAGGATCAATTGGGAAATCATTTTGTTCAGACAAAATAGGATTATGCCCCAAACCAGTTATGAAATCTCTTAAATCTTTTCTGATTTGAGATAAATCATAACACGTTGAACTGACGAAGATATTTAGATTTGCTGTTCCCATATCATGGTTGTTTTAAAACTCTAGAATAACTTTGGGAATATACGAGAAAGCATTCCATAGATAGAGGCTCCAACCATCTTATCTATCATAATTGATTTTGCTCCTTCAATCATACACTGCTGTTCGTGTTGAGAGAATTCACTTTCTGCCATCATTTTAATGATGGCTTTTCCTACAGCGCTGTTAACAAGTTCAATAAGATCATTTTTTTCTCTTTCAGTATGAGAGTTGCAATAAATCATAATATACTGCCAATCAACCATTTCCCACATGGCTTCGCCTCCAAAAGCATAAAATTTTGCATCCCTATCATCATACTCATCATTGTTCTTACACTCTGATTGTGCCAACAGCCCTGCTAGTCTGCTAATTATTGCATTCCGAGTTCCGTTTTTGCTTAATCCAAGTTGGTTTGGTATTAATGCATCAATTTTTGCGAAAGCATTGAAAATAGAAATATAGTCATCATCGCTAAAGCTATCATATTTTTCTTGGTTGATTTCAAGAATGTCCAATATAGCACGTACGTAAGAAGTTGCGGAAACAGTGTCAGGTTTCATCCTGTTTTTCATAAACGACGTCAACGTGATTTTCTTTAACGGATGTGGAAGATTCTCTTGTTCTTCTTGATAATCTTTCGCAATTGTTTTAACTGGTTGGCCAATAACTGGTCGAATAGTTCTACCATAGAATCTTGTATCACCGACAACAATAATGGTATCTGAAAATTCTTTAAATCGAAGATTATATGCAAAACTATCACTTGTATCCCTTGTCGCTGTCCAATAACGTCCCAGTTCATTAATGCCAGAGATCCTATAAGAACTAGCAGAACCTGCAGCTGGCAAAAAGATAGAATTACCATTTGGCCCAGTAACCTTCCATCCCAAGTGACCACCATTACTTATCCAATCCCAATCACATTCTTCAATGAGTTCTTCCATATCCTCTTTGGTTGGAATTCTCCATTCACCTCCAAAAGTTGATTTCGCGACATCATCTTGTAATTCAAGAACACTTTTCCCGTCATCTTTTGTGTACTTAAAAATAGAGTTATATGTACCATGACATAAACTATAAGTCTCCCATCCATATTCATCTTTGACCTCATTTTCTCCCCATGCAAAATAATCACCTATTTCAGAGGGTGTTGAGGCACCAATATTACAAGTTGCCCATAGAATTCCAGAAGGTAGCCCCAAATCGACTCTGTCTTTTTGAGTATAATCCGGCTTGAGATCAGAGGGCTTTGATGTGGTTTCGCCAACATCGACTTTATGTACACTTTTGTAATAACCCTTTAAAAAACTTGCGAGGTCAGGGTCTTTAGTGACATTCAATCTGTATCCTTGATTCTTGCCAAATGAAGCATGGCTTTCGGTATAAAGACCTTCGCCGTATTTTGTCATCAGCGGAAACACTTTGTCTGCAACGGCATAATCTCCTGAAGGAACATTTTCTATTAAGCCATTTGTCAGGAAATCCAGCTTAAAGTCAATTTTGCCACCTTTGCGCAAGAAAATGTAAGACGCGAGATTTATAGCTTCAGCCTCTAACTTTTCAGATGTCAACGAACCTAAGCATTTCTTCAAATGCTCGACACTTTCTTTTACTACTTGTTCAATCGGTGAAAGTGACTGTATCGCAGAGCTTTCATCATTGGACTTGTTAAACAAAAAATCAAAAAATCCCATAGTAATTAATATTTTTCAAAATTTAAAACTCTATTTCTAAAAGACTTAATATTTACGCTGTATTCTTCATCGATGAGAGAAAAGATAGTTGAAATATCAGTAGACGTTATACATTCCTGTCTGCTATTTATCTCTTGCATGAATGTTAGGGCATTCATTATAGAAACCTCCTTTTTTTCTCGAACTATTTGTTCATAAGATTTATCTTCTATATCAACATAACCTCCAGTGTCATTTGGCCATAAAGAACCATTTTTATAATATGTCAACGACTTCATATAATAGTTGTTTCCGCTTGCAACAGAATTAAACATTGCTGTGTCATTGCAAAAATGTGCATGATACAAATCGGAAATATAAAGCAAGTCTGGATTTTGAAACAAGGGCAAGAACATATAAGCACAGCGATGGCTAACCAATTCTGCACGGTTAACATAAGCCGATTGCACCATAAGTTCGTCTCGTGTTATACATGTCATTCTTGTAAGATAAAGGTAGTTGTATTTGAATATCTTCCTAAAAAAATCAATTTCCTCAAATCTATAGCTTGGGAACATAAGTCGAATAAGTCTGAAAGTGTTTGCAGCCCCTGCAATAGCTAATTCGCTATTCCAGTATTTATTGGGGAATGTTGTAAGTGTTTCAACACTTCTTCGCAAATAGTCAAAAGATTCCTTGAATTTTTGATTGTAAACTAATACCGCTGCAATATCTGCGAGAATATAAGGGTGTGAAAATCCCCCATACTCAATCATCAGCCAATCATGGTCGATTGGAGAAATATGCCGGAATGGAAGAACTACAGATTTTGTCTTATATGGTGTTTTCAAATACTCAACATTCTTGATGTCATTCGATGCTAGATTATGTTGTTTAACAATGTATTCAAACACGTTGGACTCGTCAAGACAAAGGCTCCTGTCAAAAGAGGTAATCTCAGCATAAGGCTCCTTCATGCTTTCATGGTGAAAAAACATACCCAACTCTTGCAACAATTTGGTAATATGGGGATTCTTGACCTCTTCAGTGTAGAAATCATATAAAGCAGGGAAAAGCCAATCGCCATTTGCCTCAGTGAAGCAAATAGCATGTTCAGATGAGAATCGTGCAAAAGCCTCGCTGTCACTTGCTTGGATTTTCTCAATGATGTCCTTTATCACGTTAGATGTTTTATACAGCAGTTTATTCTCCATTTTCCGATTCTAACTTATTTCTTTTGACCACAATAGATGCTTCCCTTTCTTTGGGCCTACAATAACTTAAGTAAAGTTTCTCATTTTCTATGCGGAAAGTTTTGCTGTCAAATTGTAAAACAGTCCTCGCGGGAGTATAGCTCACTGAGAATTGCTCTGAATGAATTTTATCCGCTCCATGAGTTTCCATACCCTGCAGTATTTTGGCTCGAACCTCATTGATTTTTTCCTCAATCTCGTTCT
>CACYDA010000189.1 GCA_902773095.1 uncultured Lachnospiraceae bacterium
ATGTGGCTAACAAAAGAGTAAAAAAGCCGAAAAAGTTAGCCAAAGCAAAGTCCAAATGGTTCAAAAGAAGAGAATGTGGCTAACAAAAACGTAAAAAAGCCGAAAAAGTTAGCCAAGAGGAATATCCTCACAGAATCTAGGTGAAATTCTATACTGAAGTAAAGGAAGAAATAAGAATCAACAAATACAAAAACAAATATAAGAATCAACAAATACAAAAACAAATATAAGAATCAACAAATACAAAAACAGATTGACAATTCAATGGTTTATGAATAAAATAATAAATGACTGTGAAAATGCGTCAGTAGTATACGGAAAACATTTAAAGAGAATCATGTCACCGGCTGAAAGCATGATAATAAGCTCTGTATATGAATTTCAACATTGGAGTCTTCCATGTGAATGGATGTAGTTGCTGCATTAAAGCATTTGAGAGAGCGGATATTTGTACTGGATATCTGAATGTGGGTGGTACCGCGAATAGATTGATGATTCGTCCCATGATGGCATGAGCTGTCATGGGATTTTTTTATGCACACGCCCCGCAAAAAGAAGATTCCGACTGCATCGGATGCGGTGGGGATAGGCTGAGCAGGAGGTGTAAATCCCTTCCTCTCAATTATCTTTAGTTAGAGATAATGCATTATAAATGATTAGTGAATCAGAAAAATAGAAAAGATAGGAGAACAGTGATGGAAGAATTACACGAATTAAGTGAAAAAGTATCTGCAATCAAGCAGGAAATCAAAGCGGAACTTGAGAAACTGGAAAGTTCCAAAGGCGTTTACGAGTATAAGAAGAGTGTGCTTGATAACAAGACAGGTAAAATCGGTGCATTGATGAAACAAATGGGAAAAGTGCCAAAAGAAATGAAAGCTGATTATGGCAAGAAAGTCAATGAATTGAAAGTATGGGCACAGGAACATTTTGATGAGTTGGATGCAAAGTTTAAGGCAGAAGAACTTCGCAGACGTTATGAGAGTGAAAAGATTGATGTGACAATGCCTGCAAAAAAGCATATCCATGGAAACCTTCATCCTGTTACGCTGGTAACAAATCAGCTGATTGATATTTTTGCATCAATGGGATTTGAAATCTATGAAGGTTCTGAGGTAGAGACAGATTATTATAATTTTACAGCTTTAAATACACCGCAGGATCATCCGGCAAGGGATATGCAGGATACATTTTACCTCACACCTGAATTTCTACTGCGTACACAGACATCAGCAGGACAGATTCATGTCATGGAGGCAAAAAAGCCGCCAATTAAGATTATTTCACCTGGTAAGGTATTCCGTTCAGATGATGATGCAACACATTCACCAATGTTTACACAGATGGAAGGACTTGTTGTCGATCAAGGCATTACACTTGGTGATTTAAAGGGAATGTTAGACGAAATCGTTCAGAAGATTTTCGGAGAGGGAACTACAACAAGACTTCGTCCATCCTACTTCCCATTCACAGAACCGTCTGTAGAAGTAGATGTAAGCTGTTTCCAGTGTGGTGGATGCGGTTGTAGTCTCTGTAAAGGAACAGGCTGGATTGAAGTACTTGGTGCCGGCGTAGTGAATAACAAAGTATTAGAAGGTTGTGGAATCGACACAGAACAATACAGTGGATTCGCATTCGGCGTAGGACTGGAAAGAATTGCAATGCTCAAATATGGTTTCAATAATATCAAATTATTATTCGAATCAGATTTAAGAGTCTTAACCCAGATAGACAATTAATGCGGTAAGGAGGGACCCGCTCTGAGAGCGGGAGGATACCTTATCGCAAGCGGTAAGGAGGGACCCGCTCTGAGAGCGGGAGGATACCTTATCGCAAGCAGTAACAATAAAATATTAAGAAAGGAGAGACTACTAAGATGAAATCCGTATAAAGCCAACTTCAAGGTAATACGGATATGTACCGGTGGCTTAGCCGGGAATTTACGACTGTGGAGTGTACAAGCACTTGTAAGTAGTGTGTTGCTTGTAATCACAAAAGCATACACGTTGAAGCAGTAACCATAAATCGTGAGATTATGGTGAATCATCTTGCATATACACTTTTGTATATGTTTATAGTAGCAGGAAAAGTAATGTTAGTACCTTTGAGTTGGTTAAAGGATTATGTTGAAATTGATTGTACTCCGCTTGAGTTACAGGATAAGCTGTTCTCATGTGGTTTTGAAGTAGAGGAACTTATAGAAGTTGGAAAAGAGATTAGCAATGTTGTTGTAGGTTTGGTGGAGGAATGTGAGCCAATACCTGATACACATTTAAGCCTGTGCAAAGTAAATGCAGGAGCACATGGAACATTCCAGATTTGTTGTGGGGCAGATAATGTTCATGCCGGTGGCAAATATCCTTTGGCACTGATTGGAGCAACTGTCTACGCAACGGCAAAAGACCATAAGACCATAGAAGGAATCATGGAGATTAAGCAGGGTAAACTCCGCGGATATGATTCTTTTGGAATGTTGTGTTCCGGTACAGAACTTGGCTTAAATGATAATTTATACCCGGGAGCAGGATACAATGGACTTCTGGTACTTCCTGATCAAGCTGAAGTGGGAGCAGATGTGAAGCCAATTCTTGGAATGGATGACTGGATTTTTGATATTGCCATCACAGCAAACAGACCGGATTGCCAAAGCATATTCGGAATTGCCGGAGAAGTAGCTGCCGTTTTAGGAAAAGAGTTAAAGGAACCGGCACTTGATTTTACAGCTACTGAAGTAAAAAAAGAACCATTTTCAGTGAATGTGAGTGCAAGTGATATTTGTCCGAGATATATTGCACATTATGTATATGATGTAAAAATAGAGGAATCACCGGCTTGGATGAAACGTCGTCTGGCACTTGTAGGAATTGATGCAATTTCAAATGTTGTTGATATTACAAACTACATTTTAAAGGAACTTGGTCAGCCGATGCACGCATTTGATTGTTCATATCTGGAAGGAGACGAAATCAATGTGCGCCGTGCAAACAATGGTGAAAAAATAGTGACACTTGACAGTAAGGAGTTTGAATTAAATGATTCTAATCTTGTAATCTGCGATCATGTGAAACCTGTTGCGTTGGCAGGAATTATGGGTGGTCTGAATTCGGAAATACTTGATACAACAACAGAAGTAATGTTCGAGTCAGCAAAATTTGCCCGTGATAACATCCGTAAGAGTTCAAGGGCACTTGGACAGTCATCAGATTCAAGTTCAAGATTTGCGAAAGGTGTCAATGAATATACAACAGTAATGGCAATGAAACGTGCCCTTCATCTGATAGAGGAATTGGGATGTGGTAAAGTTTCATCTACTCATATTGATGTCAATACAGGCAATTCAATCGAACCACAGGAAATGACAGTCAGTGTAAAGAAAGTGAATGGTGTACTTGGAATCACAGTTCCTGATGAAGAAATAGTACGCATTTTAAGTAATCTTCAGTTTGCGCCACAGTTAAATGGCGATGAGCTGAAACTATCGGTGCCTGCTTACCGTGAAGATATGGATTCTTATCCTGATGTTGCAGAAGAAGTAATCCGTATGTATGGATACGACCATGTGGAATCTACCTTTATGCCAACAGCGGAAGTGACATTGGGCGGAAGAAATTTAAAGCAGAAGACAGAGTTACAGATCAAGAAGGATCTTTGTAGTGCAGGTGCCTATGAGGGAATTCATTATTCATTTACATCACCGGCGGATTTTGACATGCTTCGACTTCCACAGGATGCCAAAGAGCGTAATGCAATCAGAATCATGAATCCTATTAATGAGGATTTATCAATTATGAGAACAACGCTTGTTTCAGAAATGTTATATGCCATTTCACGAAACCAGAAGAGAGGTACATTAGAGGGAAGAATTTTTGAACTGGGAAAAGTATTTATTCCAAAAGAACTTCCTTTAAAAGAATATCCTGATGAGAGAGAGACAATCTGCATTGGTGTCTTTGGAGAAAACGAAGACTTCTTTACATTGAAAGGTCTGACACAGACAGTCTCAGATACACTTGGCGTTGAATTCAGATATTCTGCAGTGGAAAAACCTTTCCTTCATCCATTCCAGACGGCAGCCATCACCTGTGAGGGAGAAGTGGTTGGTTATCTTGGAAAACTGGCATATGAAATTCAGAGTGAACTTGACATGAGAGTTCCGGCCTATGTTGCAGAAATTGATTTAAAAGCACTTACCAAATATTATGGAAATTCTAAAACATATACACCATTGCCAAAATACCTGGTTGAGAACAGAGACTTAGCACTTGTGATGGATAAACAGGTGACATGTGAGATGGTGGAAGATGTGATCAAAGAATCATGTGACTATATTACAAGTGTGAAACTATTTGATGTTTATGAAGGCATACAGCTTCCACCGTCAAAGAAGAGTATGGCATTTTCAGTAGTATTTACTCCGCAGGATGAGGAATTTAAAGCAGAGACGGTTGACGGATTTGTCACTGAAATACTGAAAAACCTTGGTGAGAAGTACGGAGTTGTATTACGTTCATAGGAACGTTAGAAAAATATTTCATTTCCGTTGGTTGAATGATGAATCCATTAAAATCGAAAAAGAAATATTAGTATAAGATGGTAAAAAATAAAAAAATACCAGCAAATCCAAATGGTAGCTGGTATTTTTTTAATGCCATTCGATAGGAAGATGATTGTGATTGGTATATTGTAACATGATATCAGCCACATCTTCAATC
>CACYDA010000190.1 GCA_902773095.1 uncultured Lachnospiraceae bacterium
CCTGCAGGGATTGGAAACATTATCGTTGAGAGTTGAGAGACATGTTGAGAATGCATTGAAGGTAGTTGAATATCTGAAAAATCATCCGCAGGTTGAGGCAGTACATCATCCGTCTATCTCAGAGGATGCAAAGCAGCAGGAACTTTACAAGAAATACTTCCCTAATGGTGGCGGTTCCATCTTTACATTTGAGATTAAGGGTGATGCACAGAAAGCAAAAGATTTTATCGACCAGCTTGAATTGTTCTCGCTCCTTGCCAATGTTGCAGATGTGAAGTCATTGGTAATCCATCCGGCATCAACAACACATTCACAGATGACAGAAGAAGAACTGTTAGGTTCAGGAATCAAGCCGAATACAGTGAGATTGTCAATCGGTACGGAAAACATTGATGATATTATTGAAGACCTTGATGAGGCATTTAAGGCAGTACAGTAATGAAAAGTAAATAAGGTGTGTAAATCAGGTAAAAAGTGAAAAATAGATAAGATGTGTAAATCAAATAAAAAGTGAAAAATAGATAAGAAGTGTAAATTAACTAAAAAGTGAAAAATGAATAAGAAGTGTAAATCAAACGAAATATGTAAAATGAGTAAAAGTGATACATCATAGAATGGAACTTAATATGTAGTAGGGTGAGTATGGATAGAAGGGGGATTAAAAATAGTACAAATTTAGTTTGCCATTAGAAAAATGATAGAGCCATATAAGTGAAAAGACATTGAAATTATGTTCATCCCGTTAAAAAGGATAATGTAATTTTGATGCCTTTTTTGTTTAATATATTGTTGCAACGAAAAATATGTTAAATCACTAACCATTTATTGTGGTAATTAACTGCTCTATATATTGTATGAAATACAGAATGTTTATAAAAATGTTGACAAAAAAGTATGTTTGAAGTATAATGTGACGAGTAAAGTATTTAATAACAATTTTTTGGAAGAAAATTTTTAATTATGAAGAAAAAGAGGCATTTCGCCATATTGGTTTTTGTATTAACAATTATTGCAAATTCAGTTTTTGTATATGCTAAAACTGATTCAGCCACAAGGAGCTTTACAGACAATACTACTAATGTATCAGGAAAGGCTAATGTATCTATTTCATCAGGACTGGCAGGAATGAATCAAATGAAATCAAGTGGTTCAATTTCAGGAAGTGGTGTGTGGATGACAAGCAGTAGTTATTATTGCACAAGAGTTGATGTGAAAACATGCTATGCTACAGATAGTTATAAGATGTACAATGGTCATTTGAGTGGAAGTACTTCAAGGAAAGGTTATTGTATGTGGCAAGCAACAATGCAAGTATACTATAATGGATACTATAAGTGCGGATGGACAGTATGTTGTTCATAATTAAATAAACAAAATATACTGTTTTATTATGAAAAATAAAACAGTATATTTTCTTGTGGAGAAAAACAAAAAATGAAACAAAAAATGATAAAAATGATGAGAGACATTCCTTCATCATTTCTGTTAATGACTGGTTTTTGCCTGACGATGTTGGTAACATTGGTTTCGTGTGAATTGATAGATAAACTAATGGGAATTACAGACAAAACAAAGGATAGCAACTGCCAAAAGTATTATGTCAGTTATAGCCATTCTGAAAGAATCATAGAAGAACAAGGTGAATTAACCTACATGTATGTGGATGATTCCTCACAAAAAATTTATTTTGATGAGATATATGATATTTTTAAAGAAAACAAACTGAACTTTGGTATCAGTAATTTTGTTTATATAGGAGAAGGGCAGGAAATCCAGCGGCTGGCAACATATATATATACCTTTGATGATACATACCCTTTCACATTAGAAAAGAAAAGTTCATGGAAACAAAACGATGAACCGGCTGTTGTCATCGGTGAATCCATTAAGGAATATACTGAGAAACTGGATAGCAGAGAGTACCTTTATATGAATGGTCGTTATTATCAGGTAGCCGGAGTTTTGGTGAACACAGGGACAGGAGGATATGATTCTACCATCTATATTTTAGGGGATGGAAATCATCTTAAAGTTGATTATGAAGATGTAGAAGAAGCATTTCAAATTGACATTTGGGGAGGAGCTGATGCCCAAATGCTTGTTTATGGCACTAATGAAACAACAGCAGTTGCCTTGAATCATGTCAAAGAAGAATGTGAAAAAAAATTTCCGCTTACTATTTCTGTCAGTACAACTGAAACAGTGGAAACGGAAAAGGGTCTTACCAACCTGATATATGAAAATCTCAACAAAATTTTCATGCCGCTTCTTTTTGTGTTCTGTATCAATGGATGTTACAGTATTTCTTACTTGTGGATTAAGGTCAGAAAATATGATATAGCAGTGAAATATACTTTTGGCTACTCCCATGGTCAAATCTATCTCTCTATTATAAAGGAAATGTGTCCTTTAATCGGAATATCTGTAGTATTGGCGGTGTTATTGAAATTTGCCTATGACCTGTTAATCGGCAGCAGTGTTATTTTTTCAAATGCAATCTTATATCATATTGCTGTAATTACCGGTTCTGTTATGGTGACATTGCTGGTTACCTCTGTTGGTGCCTATCGATATTCGAAAAAAATAATTCCTGCCGAAGTTTTAAAGGAATTATAAAATATTAGCAAAATTTTTAGCATTGGAGGAAAACGATTGAAGTATCAAATCAGAATTGCCTTTGAGGAACTGATAAGGGAACGTAATTCAGGTGGAAATATATTGTTAGAAACAATATCGCTGTTGTTAGTCGGAATTATTCTGTTTATAGGTGCCATCAATGATTATAATCAAATAGTGGTGCAATCTGCCCTTAAGGGAAATTTGAAAAATACCGGCATTGTTACCATAACTGATAACAATCAGTATAAGCCGTATGACACAGAAGAAGGGTATCATGAATTTGCCAATACCAGCTTGCATAAATACAATCTATTTATGTATGAATTAAACAATTCTTCGTGTATAGAAAATCCTTTATCTTGCCATTGGCAGGAGCTTGATATCACTGCCTGTACTGATGATAAGGGGAATGATGTGTTGACAAAGAGCTTTGAACGCTCTAAAAGCAGGGATGATGATTATAGCGTATTTAGTGAAACGGAAATCGGAAGTCATATACATACATTATATGTAGGAAAAAATTATCAGAAATTATTGAATCTCCATGTGGTGACAAATTATTCCGCATCGGAGCAGGAAAAAATGCTGTCAGAATGTAACGGAATAGTATATATGGGAAATGCGCTGGAGCATCTAAAAGAGGGAACAATCATTGAAACGGTATATGGTGAGAAATATATTGTTGGAGGTACCATCCAAAAAAGTGCCAAAGTACCTAAGTTAGATGATATAAGCAGTCAGACAACTGCCTATGAAGAAATGGACTATAAGATAATGATTGTTGAAGGTATCCCGTCTGTTTCTAATATTTCTGAAAACATATATTTTCATATAAAGGAAGGATATTCTATCAAAGATGTCAGAACAGAAATAGACCGAATCGGACAGGAAATTCACTATGGTACCAGTGTGAAAAATTATCAGGGAATATTTGATAATATAACATCGAAAAATAAAACGTTTATCCGGTTTATAAAGCAAATTTTATGGGTCATACTGATAGCTGTTGTAATCTTACATGTCAGTATGCAGTCCGTACATATTATAGAAAATTTTGGCAATTATGGAATCCTGTATGCAAATGGATTTTCGCTGACCGACCATATTCTCATTTTTTTGATTCAAAATTTTTTAAAAGGAGTAGCTGCTGTTTTTCTGACATTGGGAGCCGGCTATCTGGCTTTGGATTTGTTTTTTTCAGATAGCTTGAGCATATATTCTTTCCATGTTTTATATACAGTTATTTTGAAATATGTACTATGGAAAGTGTTTCTCTGTGCAATTGCCATCATGGTACTCACAACCCTTGTATCAAGTGTATTATTTTGTAAAAAAACACCTTCAGTATTGTTAAAAGAAAATAAATAGAAAACTGTAAAAGGAGAATGATCATGATTGAATTGATAGAGGTATGCAAAACGTATCAATATGGCAATGAAGTGACGAAGGCATTGGATAATGTGAATTTAACGATAAATGATGGAGAACTAATTGCCGTTATCGGAAACTCCGGTTCCGGCAAAAGTACCCTGCTAAATATCATTGGCTGTATGGACACCATGGATAGTGGGAAATTTCTTCTCAATGGAAAAGAAGTTCCACAAAAAAAGCGAAACGAACTTCACAAAATCAGAAAGAATAATATCAGCTTTATATTTCAAAATTTCGCACTGTTAAACCACTACACAGTATTTGAAAATGTTGAAGTGCCATTGCTTGCAAAAAAAGTAAGCAAAAAGGAGCGTAAAAATATCATACAGGAAAAACTGGAGTTAATGGGGATAGCTGATTTACAAAACAAACTTCCGACGAAAATATCAGGAGGTCAGCAGCAACGCTGTGCGATTGCAAGAGCGCTCGCATCCGATAATGATATTATTTTGGGAGACGAACCGACAGGCGCGCTGGATAGCAAGACGGGTGATGACATCATGAAGGTCTTAAAATCTCTCCATCAGATGGGAAAAACCATCATCATTGTGACACACAATATGGAAATCGCTCATCAGGCTGACAGAATCCTCAAAATGGAAGATGGCAAAATCACAGAATATTAGAAAATTATTATGAAAACAATACAAATTGGCACACATAAATTGATATATCTGAAATGGTTCTTGATGGCTGCTATATTAGGAAGATTTGCTGTTTCCTAATATGGCAGCTATTTTTGTCAATCAAGTCGTATTTGGTTTGTTAAAGTAGAAATATATTTGACTAATGAATAAAATAAAGTTAAAATACATGAAAACATAAGAAGTGAACAAGATTCAAAAATCAGAAAAGTTAGGAAGAGGAAAAAATGCTTAATCAGTTTTCAAGAACAGAATTATTATTTGGAAAAGAGGCAATGGAAAAACTTGAAAATTCCAGAGTTGCTGTATTTATATCTTCTCGGAATTAGCGGTGCAGGTATAGATGCCGATTCGCAAGTCGAGAAACCAATGCGATTACAGGTGAAAGAGTGAC
>CACYDA010000191.1 GCA_902773095.1 uncultured Lachnospiraceae bacterium
CAGACAGATGCAAACCAGACAGATACAAACCAGACAGATGCAAATCAGACAGATGTAAACCAGACAGATGCAAACCAGACAGATACAAACCAGACAGATGCAAATCAGACAGATGTAAACCAGACAGATACAGATCCGACAAACGCAAACCAGACAGATGTAAATCAGTCAGGCGAAGATCAGACACGTGCAAATGCGGAAGAAACAAATATTGCAGACATTGCTCAGACAGATTTGAATCAGGATGAAAAAGAAGTCAATGATTATCAGGAACAGCTGCAAAAGCTGATGATGAATCCTGCACAGAGTAAGCAGATAGAGGTTCCTGAAAACAACATATCAAAAAATAATTTGCCGGATCATAATAAGACGAATATTAAGCCGGATCTGCCAGATCATAATAAGTTGGATAAAAATATGCCGGATCATAATAAGCCGGATAAAAATAAGCCGGTAAACAATCATTTAGATAGATCAGACTATTTTGCAAAGTTATGGAATTGTTATCCTAATTTGAAAATAGAAGGATTATCTGACAGATGTATCAAGATTACACCACACGATATTTCCTATCTGCCAAGAAGATACTGGCACTTGGGGAATAACAGTTTTTTGCTTCACGCATTTTATTCTTACAGGTATATTTTGCTATGTGAGAAAATGCCAAATGGAAATGCAGAGGGAAACAAGGAAAATGAGAGCAGATATATGATATGTGTTCCGGGAATCAATGGGAAAAGAGAGCAGACGATTGCCAGAACCTATGGATTTTTTGATTTTAAGGAAATCCCACAGGAAAACGTTAAAGATTTTGGATATTGGTGCTTTTACTTATAATTGAATCGTGTGTTCGTACAGTAATGTTTAAAGGAAAATAAATTTTGGAAAACTGCACAAAACAATAACCCGGTGTGGAAAAAGTGTGGTACAATAAAAATTATGATACATTTATTATTGATGAAGGATTGAACGATGAAACCAAGAAAAATACTCAAATCATTAAGTGTGGCGGCAATCAGCTGCGCGATCATAACAGGAATGACAGGTTGTATGCAAAAAAACAAATTATCGGTATCAGCGTGTGTCTCTTATATGAAAGAGAAATATGGAACTGATTTTACGCTTGTAGAAAAAGGTGAACTGACTTCCTCAACGTTAGAAATCTATGTAGAATCTCCAGAGTACAAAGGAGAAAAAATTTTGTTGAAACATGGAGATAAGAGTTATGGCAGCAGTTAGTCGTGAGGAAAAATATATGCGGGAGGCAATCAGACAGGCAAAAAAGGCAGAAAGAATTGATGAAGTCCCCATTGGATGTGTTATCGTTTATGAAGATAAAATCATAGCCAGAGGTTACAACCGGCGAAATATTGATCGGAACACTTTGTCACATGCGGAGATGAATGCCATCAGAAAAGCCAGTAAAAAGCTGGGGGATTTCCGGCTTGATGATTGTGAGATGTATGTGACTTTAGAGCCGTGCCAGATGTGTGCCGGCGCTATTGTACAGGCAAGGATTAAAAAAGTATATATTGGAAGTATGAATCCTAAGGCAGGATGTGCCGGTTCTGTACTGAATCTTTTACAGGTTGAGAAATTCAATCATCAGGCAGAAATCGAAACGGGTATTCTTGGTGACGAATGCAGTCACATGCTGACTGCGTTTTTTAAAAAGCTGCGGGAAAAGAAAATTAAGACAAAAGAAAATGAATAAAACAACAGACAAAACGGAAGGATATGGTGTAAATATATGAGTGTGGATTCATTAGAAGGCTTGTTGTATCATATGCGAAATGTCAAAAAAAATGGCATGTACCAATCGGTATTTCATCGCTTTATAGACGAAATACCGGACTGGTCATCGAAAGGCGACAGACCCAAAACAATCAGCCGGCAACAGAGATATTCTCTTGAGATGACAGAAAAAAGGTGGAAAGAACATAACCTGCAGATTGTCACAAAGTATGAAAATGTACCGGGCTTTGATATGATGAGTGTAGAATATCCGAATAAAAAATACAAAAATGTGCTCTGCTTTCAGGAAATGAGAGTGAGGAGGGCATATTTTCATAATGGAAAAGAAATCAAACGCAAAGCAAAAAATAATTGTGAAGTGATCAGTGCGAATGTGACAGATGTGACAAATAATCATGATGTTTATGAGGAAGACTACAACTGTCCCAACTGTGGAGCGGTGGAGAAAATAAAAAACCTTGAGAACGGATGCAGTTATTGTGGAACAAAATTTAAAATGCCGGATTTGTTCCCAAAAGTGACATCTTACTATACCGTTCCGACAATCGATAATAAAAGAGTAAATAGGGGACGTCTCATCAGCATTTTAATCAGCATATGTGTCTTGGCAGGAATTATGATTTTTAATAATGTGGAATTCTTTCGCGAGATGGCAAAAGATCCCTTGCCAATTCTCATCATCAAAAGCATCTTTTATCTGGGTGTGTTGATTTTTTGCGGAGTTGTTCTTGGCACGATCATCTATACCATGGGTTTGCTGCTCAATATTTCATTCAAGGCTGGAGAGAGTGCCAATATGCTGGCGAAAACCAGAGGCAGTAAGAGAAAAATGGAAAAAAAAATGAGAAAAGTCGAGCAGAACTTTTCCTATGAGTTTTTTGAAGCAAAAATGGTTTCCATGGTGAAGATGCTGTTGTTTTGTGAAAATCCGAAAGTACTTACCATCTATCAGGGAAGCGATTCGATTGAGGAGTGCAAAAATATTGTAGATGTACAATATGCGGGAGCCATTGGACTTAGAAAGTTCCAAATTGAAAATGGGATTACTTACGTATCCATGGAGTTATTTCTGACAAATACCAGAATAAAGAATGATAAATTATATGACAAAGATGAGAGATATACGGTAACGGTTGCCAGAAGGATTCTTCCGGACTATCACGATGGATTTGAAATTACAAAGGTAAAATGCCATTATTGCGGAGGAAGCTTTGATGCGATGAAAATCAAAAAGTGTCCTTACTGTAATAATGAATATCATTTGATGGATGACGACTGGACTGTGATGAAACTGAAAAGGTCGAAATAGATACAATGAAAGGAAAGGATGTACGTTTATGGAGTTTGGGAAAGGTTTTTATAAGACATTCAAAGAAGGTTTACAGCGTGAGTGGGTGATTACCAATGGAATCGGAGGATATTGCGGAGGATCCATCATCAATGCAAGAGCAAGAAAACACCACGCATATCTGGTGGCCAGTCTTCATGCGCCTGTACAAAGGTATGCTGTATTCAATAAGACAGATGAAGCAATTAAGATTGGTGATCATGAATATTCATTTGTGACGAATATGAGACCGGGAGATGTGAATGAAGAAGGTCAGAAGTATCTCCAAAGATTCATCTATGATGAGTTGCCACATTTTGTTTATCAGGCAGAGGGAACCTTTATTACAAAGACACTTTGTTTTGAATGGGAGAAAAATACGATTGCCATTGGTTATGACATTATGAATGGTTCAAAAGAAGCGGAGTTTTATATTACACCGTTTTTTACATACCGTGATCATAATCAAAGGGTAGAACGGGCGGAACTGAAATTTAAGGAAGAATTTGAGACGAAGAAGACACTTAAGCTGGTTCCTAAGAAAAATAAAGATTTGGCCATCAGATTGTATGTGAGCAATGGAAAATTTGAAGAAAATGAGGAAAAGTTTGATTCGGATGCTGTCCTTCAGACAGAGATTGAGACTGGTGGGGAAGCAGTAGTCAATAGTTATACACCATACAAAATACGTGTAAAACTAAAGCCAAATGAACATAAAAAAATATCGCTCATCTGTACGGTTGAGAAGAAATTCAATAAAGATGCATTTGAAACAATCAAAGCCGGAGTTAACAGAATCAGAAAACTGAAAGAAGACAGTGCGTTAAAGGATGAATTTGCACTCTCACTGGTACAAGCTTCCGACCAGTTTATCGTGAACAGAAAATCGACGAAGAATAAGACGATTATGGCGGGTTATCCGTGGTTTACAGACTGGGGAAGGGATACCATGATTGCATTTACCGGTCTGACACTGGTCACAAAAAGATTTGAAGATGCAAGAAGTATCCTGAAATCATTTGCCATGTATGTCAAAGACGGTCTTGTTCCCAATATGTTTCCGGACGAGGGACTGGAACCCCTTTATAATACAGCAGATGCCTCTATGTGGTATTTCTATGCCGTTTCAAAATATCTCGAATATACGGGATTAGAAGAGGATTATGAATTTATTAAAAATGAGATTTATCCGAAGCTTGAGGAAATCATTCATTTTTATGAAAAAGGAACAGGTTTTTCAATCTATATGGAAGAAGATGGCCTCATTCATGCAGGTGGCGGATATGACCAGGTGACATGGATGGATGTGCGTGTGGGAACATGGGTTGTGACACCGAGACATGGTAAACCCGTTGAGATTAATGCACTTTGGTATAATGCATTAAAAGTAATGGAAACATTAAGTGAAAAGTTTGGAGTAATCAGCAAATACGGAAAATCATCAAAAGAGTATGGCAAAATGGCAGAGAAGGCGAAAGAGTCATTTGTGAAAGAATTCTGGAATGAGGAACAGAAATGTCTGTATGATGTGGTAGACGGTGATATGAAAGATGACAAAATCAGACCAAACCAGATTTATGCCATATCATTACCATATGCAATTCTTGATGCAAAAAAGGAAAAATGTGTTGTTGAAACAGTCATTAATGAGTTGTATGCTACTTATGGACTTCGCACACTGAACAAGGACAATCCGGAGTATCAGCCTTATTATAAAGGGAAACTGCATGACAGAGATGCTGCTTACCATCAGGGAACTGCATGGGCATTTCCTCTTGGTGCACTGGTGAGTGCATATGTAAAGACTTCTGTAAGAAATGCATCTGAGAATTCAGATGAGAGTACAAGTGAGAATACAAGTGAAAATGTAGTTGCGCATGTCAGTGGAACCGATGTCATTGCAGATGCAAAACAATATGCATTGCATCTGATCGAACCATTAAAAGACCATCTCCTCGATGGATGTGTGGGACAGATTGCAGAAATTTTTGATGGAAATGAACCGAATATTTCAAGAGGAACCTATGCACAGGCATGGAGTGTTGGTGAAATCTTAAGAGCATATGTGGAGGATATTTTGTAATCATTGGATTGACAGCGGATGTAAGTTTTGTCTGCCTGTCAGATGTAAGATACAATACAGATGTCAAATGTGGAGATATTTATGGAAGAAAAAGATAGAGAAAAATTGCGAGATGTCATTGCAAACAGCGTGAAAGGCAATTTCAGACGTTGTATTATCAGCAATCCCAGACAAAAGGCGGTTACACAAACCGATGAAAAGCAAAGTGACAATACACAAAAAATGGGAATATCAAAAATTAAAATCCGGCCTGTCATGATCAATTCGGAATTGATGTATCAGGCAACAGAACAGGCAGGGCCAAAGGTGTTTCACACAAAGTATGCACAAAATGAAATGGTCATATACATTTACAATATGGTGCTAAACAGCTTTAAACAGTGTGAAATCATTACCAATGATTATGCACTCAATATTTTAGTCAGCAAAAAAGGAAAACTGACAATCAGTAAGAAAACTTCGGGGTTGACAAAAATTACCCCAAAAGCATTAGAAAATAGTCTTGAACATAATCGCACAAAGAATTATATTATCAATGAGGGAACCGAAGTTCCGTTTATGATAGAACTTGGTGTGATGACAAAAGAGGGAAAGATTGTCGCGAAAAGATATGACAAGTTCAGACAGATTAACAGATTTTTGGAATTGATCAGAGATATCAAGGATGATCTGCCTAAGAACAGGGAAATATTGATCATAGATTTTGGATGTGGAAAAAGTTATCTGACATTTGCGATGTATTATTATCTTCATGAATTGTGTGGTCTGGATATAAGGATTACCGGACTGGATTTGAAAGAAGATGTCATTGAAAAGTGTAACAGGCTGAGTAACGAATATGGTTATGATAAACTGATTTTTAAAAGAGGCGATATTGCAGATTATCAGGGAGAAGCCAAAGTGGACATGGTTGTGACACTGCATGCCTGTGATACGGCGACAGATTATGCATTAGAGCGTGCTGTGAAATGGGATGCGAAGGTAATCCTTTCTGTACCATGTTGCCAGCATGAATTGAACAGACAGATTCATAATGAAATTTTGGAGCCTGTTTTGTCATATGGCATATTAAAAGACAGATTGGCAGCGATTATGACGGATGCCATAAGGGCAGAGACTCTAAAGATCAATGGGTATGATGCAGAAATACTGGAATTCATCGATATGGAACATACACCGAAAAATTTACTAATCCGTGCAATCAAAAAAAATGGGAAGTCAGTCGGTGAAGCAGGGAAAAAAGATGGTAATGGGGAAAGCAAATCGGATAGAAAAGCTGCGATGATGAAGCTGGTTAAAGCGTTATCTGTGGATCCGACAATTGTAAATTTGTTAATCAAATAAGAGAATTGATTGGAAGGAAAGCGGAGGATTATTGTGAAGAATATTATATACAAAGTTATCGTTTTATTTATCATATTTGCCGCAATTATCGTGAGTGTTATCTTCTTTAATAGGGAAAAAACAAAAAAGGCAGACATTATTATGGGGGATCCCACTCTGCCTACTATTCGCATGCTTGCGTCAGCGGGTGAAGGAGAAGATAATACAATAGAAGTAAATGAGCTGCTTGGATATAAAACCCAGATGGAAACAAAGTATATGCGTGACACAATTACCCCGATCAGCAGTGAGCGAACCCTTACAGTCAAGGTGAAAAATTATGAAAACTATATCATGGGGGCATCCTTTGAACTGAGAAGCCAGGATTGTGAAAGATTGATTGAACGCACAGATATTGAGGATGATCATATTGTCAGGGATGAGGAGTATACAACAATTCAGATCGCATTTGACAATATGATAGAGGATGATAAGGAGTATTTTCTTGTGGTGTGCCTTCATACAGACAGGACGGAAAATGTTTACTATTACACAAGAATTATCAAGCTTACCAGTAATTACTGTAAAGATGACATAGAATTTGTGAGTACTTTTTCTGATGCTACATTTACAAAGGAATCTGATAAAATCATCAGTTTTATTGAACCTGATCCGGCAGCGGATAATTCGAATTACGGACATGTTACCATACATTCGAACTATAGCCAGATCACATGGGGGGAACTTGCACCCGAAAAAATTACAACTCCTGTGATTAATATCAAAGAAATCCTGAAAGATATCAGCAGTTATGAGCTTACCTACAAGATGAAAGCGGTCAATGAATATGATGTAGTACAATATTATAATATCAGGGAATATTTCAGAATTAAATGGACAGACACAGGAATTTTTCTCCTTGATTATGACAGGAAGACAAATCAGATTTTTGATGCGACAAGTCAGAATATTTCTACATTAAGAATTAATCTGGGAATCTGTGAAGATGAGTCGGCGGAATTTATGGCGAGTGACAGTAACTCTTTTATTGCATTTGCTAAGAAGAGTGGATTGTGGCTGATGGATATCAAGCATAATCAGGTAAAATCATTATTTGCATTTGAAAAACCGGAAGATGATGACCGAAGAAATGTAAACGAAAACTGCAATATTCAGATTGTTTCGGTAGATGATAATGGCAACACGGAATTTATTGTTTACGGATATATGAACAGAGGGGAACATGAGGGAATGGTGGGAGTGAGCCTTTATGGATATAATCTGGAAAAAAATGTTGTCAACGAAAAAATCTTTATTCCATTTACGAGGCAGTATGGAATATTAAATGAAATGCTGGGTCAATTGTTCTACGTGAATGAAAATGACATTATGTACATTATGTTAAGCGACTGCGTTTATTCCGTAGATTTGACAGGAAGTGAATATGTGCAGGTAATCTCTGGTCTTTCGAAAGACAGCTATGCCACTGATCAGGCTGGAAGTAAGATTGCATGGGAAGATGAAACGGGAAAAGAAGGCAGGCGAAGCATCCGGATTTTAAATTTAAATGATGGAACAGAAAAAGTGATTGAACCGGAAGATGGACAAACACTTCGTGTAGTTGGCTTTATTGATGAAGATTTTGCTTATGGAGTGGCAAATAACAATGATCTTGTGACAGATATCAGAGGAAATGTCACTGTTCCGATGAATAGGATTGTGATTGTCAATGAAGACAATGAGATATTAAAAGAGTACAGTAAAGAGGGTTATTATTTTACTGATACGGAAATAGAAGATAATATGATTAGCTTAACCAGAGCTAAAAAATCAGAAAATGAATATGTGAAGGCAGATAATTATCAGATTTTTGGAAATGAAGAGGAAGAGATGAATGTGGTTTCTGTCAATACGATTACAACTGATAAAAAGAAAACAGAGGTGGTGATCGATTTTGTCAAAAAAGTGACCACATCCAATGCTTTTAAAAATGTATACCCGGGTGAAATCGTTTTTACGGATACAAATTCCCTTAGTATCTATGAACTGATCTCGGAAGACGAACGCTATTATGTGTATGGTAAAGGAGAAGTTTTGCTGGTTACACAAAGCATGGCGGAAGCGTTAAGCAAGGGATATGAATGTGCAGGAGTCGTCATAGGTGATCATGGAGATTATGTCTGGGCAAGGTTAAGCAGACCGGAAAGTTATGAAATTTCGGATTCGAAGATTTCAATAGATGGTATTTTGGAAAAAGCAAAAAAGGATCTTACAGGATGCAGTCTTGATGTGATGTATTATTTCCTGTGGAACGACATTCCGGTAGTAGCCATGACAGGTACTTCGGATTATATTGTGATTGCCGGATATGATTTCTATAATGTGGTACTCATTAATCCTGAGACAAAAGAGAGATACAAACAAGGACAGGAAGAGGCAGATGAAATGTTTCGGCAGGCTGGCAATAAATTTATGCTGCCGGGGTAGATATTATAAAATATTTGTGTTATTATAGAATTCAGATTGCTAGTTAGAAGTATAGGCGGTATTTTAGAAAGTTATAATATAGAAGGTAGTTATCAATGAATAATTCAAAGAAAAAAGGAAAAAAAGCAAAAAGAGTTCTGGGTGAGATACTAAAGATTTTGGGAATGTTATTATGCTGTGCCTTACTTGGAATTTATCTCGCCATCGGGGCAAGAGCAAGTTCGCCAAAGCGTTTTGCAAAGGAATTCTTTTCCTATTATGTGACGAATAATTATGAAGAAATGTATAAGATGATCGATTGTGAGGAATCACAGTTTGTTAATTTTGATACGTATAAAACGAAATGTGAAGGTGAAAAAATCTATGGCTCCATTACAGGATATACATTAAGTTCACCTGTAGAAAATGGCAATACTGTCACGTTTGTTGCAAGTTATACAGTGGGAGATGATGACACAGAGCGTACGTATACCATTACATTAAATAAACAGAAGAAAAAGGTATATCTGTTTTTTAATACATGGAAAGTCTCTGTCAGCAGATCAATGATCGAAAATCTTAACATCGATGTTCCGACAGGTGCGCAGGTATCGCTTGACGGAATCAATATTGACTCATTCAAGAAGAGTACTTCCTCAGAAGATGGAGGACAAGATCAGTATCAGATTGACCATATTTTTACAGGGGATCATACAGTGACTGTGAATATGGGTGACAGCACGATATCAAAAACACAATATATTACGCCTGATATGGCAACGATATCAGTTACATCGGAAGACTTTGCTTTAAAGCCGGATGTTCAGAGAAAGATTTATGACTATTCTGTATATGTTGTAAATTCTATGTTTGAATATTCAATGGATGAAACTAAGAATTTTGAAAATATAAGCGTTCTTTACAGTGGTACAGAGGAAGCGCAACAATCTGCGAAAGAGACATTTGAAACAGTTAGTTCCGGAGTAGTCCGGGAAAATGGAGCAGCGTTAAAACAGCTTGAGATTAAGGCGGTTGAACCACAGATTGTTGATTTTGTTTATCCGGATCAGGTAACGGTGAGAGTCAATTATGATTACAGCTATACAGCTGTTACGGGAACCTCTGCACTTAGCGGTATAGTTTCAGAATTTTCAGGAGAAGGAAGCGATTATGCTGATGTTTATTTCAACCTGATGGATGATGACTGGAAGATTGTAAAGGTTGATATGAAATGCTTCGAATATAAACCACAGTAGGAGGAAGACAATGGGATTGCTTAATACAGTTACGAAGAAGATGGAGAACAGTACAAATAGTAATAATGCAAATAGTAGTAATAACTCAAATAATGTAAATTCTGCGGGGACGGACAATCATTCAAAAGCAGTGGGAAGCACAGCAAATGGAAATATGAACAAAACGAACAATGTAGGTTCCGGAAACAGAAATATGGCAGGTGCGAATCAGAATCAGGGAATGACAGATGAGAAAAAGATGTTGCTAAACCTTAATTCCAAGGTAGAAGATCTGAAGGTTCAGAACATGGAGAATGCCAAATTCTTACGAGGAATCAGTCGCAAGATTGAGACAGAACTCTACCAGATGCGGGAACTTGAAGAAAACAGATCAGGAGAGATGTTTGATGAGACGGCAATTCTTGAGAGTTTAGAACGAGTCGAAAAATCAATTAGTGATATCAACAATAACGATATAGCAGAGGCAATCGACAAGATTAATGCGTCTATACAGGAAATGGGAAAAGCAAATCCTAATGAACAGACTGGTTCAGGTCTTACTGAGGAAATTAAGAAAATCAATGAGCAGATTGAGAATGTTAAAAACACGTTAAGTAAACTGAATGTGGAAGAACTTAGAAATGAAGCGGACAGAATTGGTGAATATGCAGGTAATACACAGTCAGCTTCGGAAAAGCTCATCAATTCAGCGGATCAATTGGCTGAAAAAGTCAATGCATCAGTAAGCGAAGCATCAGAAAAGCTCAATGTGTCAGCTGACCAAGCGAAAAATATGTCAGAAGAGCTTCAGTCTTCATTCCTTCAAATCAGAGAAGTGAATCAACAACTAAACGAAGCAGCTGACGTGACAAATCGTTCTTCGGAAAAATTGAATGAGGCAGTTTCACGAGTGGAAGGTGTTTCGGCAAGTATGGATCAATCCGCAGAACGGTCACTTAAAAAGACGGAAGAAGCAACAGAGAGAATTACGGAAATAGTATCACAGGTGGGAGAGCATGTGGGCAAGTTGAGTGAAATTGCATCACAGTCAGAAGAGCATGTGAGCAAGATGAGTGAGGTTGCATCACAGTCAGAAGATTGTGTGAGCAAGATGAGTGAGATTGCATCACAGACACAAAGAAATGTGGATGAACTTGGGGAATCTGCAAAGAATGTGAAAGATTTTACAGATCAGATTCTCTCATCATTGGGTAAATTTGAAAGCCTGTCCGCACAGCTGGATGAAATATCGAAATCGTATCAAAAATCGAATGAGGCAGATGTATCTTCTGTTTTATATGAGATTCAAAATGTACAGAGTACAATTAGTCAGATTGACCAAAGTGAAGTTCTTCATGAATTGAGAAGAATCAAGAGATTTCTTGCGGAAAGTAAAACAGATAGTGCGGCTGCTGTCAATGCGCTCAATCAAAGTATTAATCGTCTTAACTTTTCAGACTACGAAAATACGTTAGAAGAATTGAGAAAAATGTTGAAGATCAGCGAGGAAAAATCTGATGAGCTTGGAAAAAAGATTGACAGAGTAGCCTCAATGCCGACAATGGTTAAGTCGGTTCTTGACAGAGTCAATGCAGACAATCTTTCAAGAATTGAAGAGATTATTGCGGATGCTAATACGAAAAGAACAGAGAATGTCAGAAAGATGATGAATATTAATTTGTGGGCAACACTTCTTACCCTTGCGGTTCTGATTGCCAGAATATTAGGGATTGTGTAATAGACCGAAGGTCTTTACATGATCAAAGCATGAAATGTTGCAGATTATATAACTTACAGTATCTTGAATGAAAGGCTGTCGTATAAGAGTTGTACTTGTGGTTGAGTGAAAAACCTTTTGGTAGAGAGATTCAACAAAACAGGTATGATTTTGATGCGGCAGTCTTTTAATTTAAAATGAATGGTAAGGAATAAAATTCAAGATGGGAATTACATGGTTACTTTGCACAAATATAGTGACTTTTGAAAATAGTTGTTGTATAATATATACAATTATTGCTCGATGGTGAAATGATACTGGTATAGTAGGAGAAATTCATCAGGAAGTGTAATGGATTAACGGATTGAAAAATGTGTTTATCTGAGAAAGAAAAGGAGATTACCAGATGGAAATTAATGATATTCAGATGATCAGTGGCAGAATCAGAGATAATGTCATGAAGGTAATAATAGGAAAGGCAGAGATTATTGATTATATTATTACTGCAATTATTGCGGGAGGACATGTTCTTCTTGAAGATACACCCGGAACCGGAAAGACAATGCTTGCCAAGTCAATTGCCAGATCAATTGATGGGGTTTTTAACAGAATACAGTTCACACCGGACTTGCTGCCATCCGATATTACCGGACTTAACATTTATAATCAGAATCTGCATGAATTTGAGTTTGTACCGGGTCCGGTATTTACCAATATTCTGCTGGCAGATGAGATTAACCGTGCGACACCCAGAACACAGTCGAGTCTTTTGGAATGTATGGAAGAGAAACAGGTCACAATTGACGGTAAGACAAGACTGCTTGATCAACCATTTCTTGTAATTGCAACACAGAACCCAATCGAGACAGCCGGAACATACACATTACCGGAGGCACAGCTTGACAGATTCGTAATGCAGCTTTCGATGGGATTCCCTTCTAACAATGAGGAACTTGCGATTATGGACAGATTTATTGTCAATAATCCGATTGATACATTAGCACCGGTCTGTACTAAAGAACAGATTACGGAAATGGGAAAAAGATGCAAATTGGTATATGTGGATAATTCTGTAAGACAATATATTGTCAATCTTGTATCAGCCACAAGAAATCATGCTTCTATTTCTTCAGGAGTCAGTACACGAGGAACACTGGCCTTGTTAAAGACGGTGCAGATTTATGCAGCAATTAACGGAAGAGATTTCGTTACTCCGGAAGACATTAAAAGGTTGGCGGTACCGGTACTTTCTCATAGAATTGTTTCATATACAAATGTTGCAAAGAACAATAACAAGCCTGCAATTATTAAAAGTATACTCGAAAGTATACCAACACCTACTGAAAACTTTGGTGGCCAGCAGATGTTTTAATAGCATCTGTGAAGAGTAAGATGATGGAGGAAATATGGTTCTGATTATTGCACTTGTATGTATTATTTTATTTATTATTTTACAGAATTGGGTGTATCACAAATACTGGGCGAAAAATCTTGAAGTGAAAATAGGCTATAAAACATCAGACTGTGTAGTCGGGGAACAAAACGAGCTAGTGGAAGTGATCGTGAATAATAAGAAACTTCCACTTCCAATGGTGCATGTCAAATTTGATATGCCAAAAAGTTTTTCGTTTGAAAATGAAGCTAATTCCGCTGTTTCTGATTATTATTACAGGGATGATGTTTTTACAATCATGGGGCATCAGTCAGTAACCAGAACACTCAGGTTTACATGTAACAAAAGAGGATGTTTTTATATGCATGATACAACACTGGTTTCCAGTGATCTGTTTTTGCGAAGTATACTCTCGGCAAAGAGAAAAAACGAAAATGTCATTCATGTTTTTCCTAAAAAAGTGGATGTAGGTTTTTTTGAGGTGCCATATAGGACAATCACCGGCTCCTTTGCAACAAACAAGACACTTGTGGAGGATCCGTTTGAATTCAGGGGAATCAGGCAGTATCAGCCATATGATAGTATAAGGCATATTAACTGGAAAAGTTCTGCCAAGAATGATGAATTGAAAGTGAATACTTATTTTATGACATCGTCGCAGGATGTAATGATCCTTTTGAATATGGATACACATATTTATGCCCAGAGTGAAAGAATGATAGAAGATATGATCAGTGTAGCCAGTACACTTTGTGAAAAACTGGTTGGTGATGACGTACCTGTTGGATTTGTCACAAATGGAAAAGATATCTACACAAAAGAAAAACTGGTAAGAGAATCAGGAAGCGGAGCCAGGCACATGGTTTCGATTGATACAGCATTAGCAAGAATCGATGCCCATGGTGAAAATCTGAATTTTGCACAAGTTCTTTCAGAGACAATGATGCCAAAAGATAAAGAAATCAACAAAAGGACCTATTATATCATTGTATCGAATGCAAGAAACAAGGAGATATTAGATGTGTATCAAGAATCGAAAAGCATAGGCATCCTATCCTATTTTATTGTTCCGGAATTTGCACAATATCCTGTAGAAGAAGTGATTCCGGACATGGTACAATGGAATATTACATAATTGATTTTCCATGGAACAAGGTTTTTGATTCTGATATCAAAATAATGCGAGGTGAATGGTTTGAAAAAATTATTAGAGAGCGTTCAGACAATCATATATATGCTCATGTGCATCCTTTTTTCAATGCTGATCTACGTATATGCCGCTAACATGATCAAAAGAACAACTTCTTATTGGCTGATGGCAATCGTGATTATTTCAGTGTCTGTTATTGTGGACTTTTTTTCCAGAAAATATATCTCAAATTTCCTTATCTTTTCTGTGATTCATGTGATTATTGTTGCACTTGCAGTAGTGATTCCGGCCAATAATGTGGATAAGGGAATTCTGGGAGTGATCACCTTTGCCTATCTGCTTTCTGCATATGGGTTTTGGAGAACAGATGCAAATGAGAGAACGAAATATGTAATCGATATGCCGTTGGAGCTTTTGATGTTTTATGTTGCGATTTATATTCATGCAACCTCATCAAAGAGCATTTCAAACGAAGTTGCATCATATGCATATATTTCAGGAATTGTATTTATGCTTCTTTTCTTTATGAGAGGTTATATTGACAAGTTTTTATCTTTTACACTTACCAGTGGAGACTTCACAAAAGAAATGGCGAATACATTTTCTACCAATTTTTCTTTAATTTTATTTTTTAATTTTTTCATTATTATTGGACTTATGATTGTGAATCTGTTTGTGGGTGATGCCAATTTTAGTTTTATAGGTAGGTTTATCAAGTTTTTGGCAAGAAAAGTTTTTGGTCATTTTGCAAGCAAACCGGAAGCAGAACCGATTCCTGAAAACACAACTTCGATGGAAATCAAACATATTGTTTCTGAACAGGAAACCACTACGGAGGCAGTTACACAGGCAGTCAGCCAGGGTGGTGAGGCAGTAGAAAATATTTATGAGGTGATCGTGGTGATTGTACTGGCGGTTGCCATTATTGCATTGCTTGTGCTTGCGTATCAATTTGTCAAACAGTATCTGCACCGACATAATATGACAGGAGATATTGTTGAAAAAGTGGAATACCAGAATGTGCGTGAAAAAGCAGATCCGATCGAAAGAGAAGAACGGCAAACACTGTTTGGCTCTAATAAGAGAAAGATTAGAAAACTCTATACCGACTACATAAAGGGAATTAAGAAGAAATACAAAAAAGTAGTAGTGAAAGATAGTTACACAACGGATGAAATAGCAATCAGTTTTATTTATAACAGATATGTGGACAGAGCAAATATGGAAGAATTGACTCAGGTTTATAAACTGGCAAGATATTCTGACCATGAGATTACAAAAAAAGATGTTGAAACTGCAAAGAACGCAATAAAATCATAAATGTTGTTGTGATATTGGTAAAATAGAGAGGCGTTATAGAGTATGATAAGATTGATGGTAGATTATAATAAGTTGAATGATAGTGATAAAAAAGAATATAAAGAATCACTAAAATTGATGTGTATACTCGGTGGATGTGCAATCGTAATGTTTTATGGATTGCCACTTGCTTTTCAATATGTCAAAAAGGGTAAAATAGAACTCGCATATACATTGATGGTTGACGTGTACACGGTATTTTGTTTTTGCACGGGATTTGTTCATGCCAGAAAGTGTGGTTTTGGGGTGTATGCTCCCATCATCATCGCAATTCTCTATGTGCCTGCCGTGATTATTTTTTATGACAATTTTATTCTTACCGCCTGGGCTTTACTGTATCTGGTACTGGGAATGCTGGGCGAATGTTTTGGGAGAATTATGCGTAGAATCAGTATCAATAGAAAATACAAGTAAGAATGTTCTTACCTGATGAAGATAATAGATATCAAAAAGTAAAAATGTCTTACAAATTGTGATTTGGGAGGAAATGAATATGGCAATGCGAAACAAGAAAATCTATGTGGTTGGTCATAAAAACCCGGATACGGATTCAATCTGTTCAGCAATATCCTATGCGTATTTGAAAAATCAGATTGATGATAAACATTATGTACCCAAAAGAGCGGGTCAGCTCAATGAAGAGACGCAGTTCGTACTCAGGTATTTTGGGGTGGAAGTACCGGAATATATCAATGATATTGGTACGAGAGTGAAAGATATTGAGATTAGAGAGACAGAAGGAATCAGCAGGGAAATTTCGTTAAAAAGAGCATGGCATTTAATGAAAGAATTAAATGTTGTCACTCTGCCGGTCACTAAAAATACGAGACTAGAGGGGCTTATTACAACAGAAGATATCGCAGAGGCATATATGGATGTGTATGATAGTAAGATTTTATCAACAGCGCATACATCTTACAAGAATATAGTAGATACGTTGGATGGAGAAATTCTGTGTGGAAATATTGAGGCTTATTATACAAAGGGAAAAGTATTGATTGCGGCAGCGAATCCTGACCTGATGGAATTATATATAGAGGCAGGCGATTTGGTTATATTGGGAAACAGGTATGAATCCCAGTTGTGTGCCATAGAGATGAATGCGGGATGTATTGTGGTATGTGATGGTGCCAATGTATCAGTTACAATCCGAAAATTAGCAGAGGAGCATGAATGCACGATTATCAGCTCACCGCATGATACCTATACAGTGGCAAGACTGATCAATCAGAGTATGCCAATCAGTTATTTTATGAGCAGGGAAAATCTGATTAAGTTTAAAGAGGATGACTTTACTGAAGAAATAAAAGTTGTCATGGCGAATAAGAGATACAGAGACTTCCCGATTGAAGATAAAAAAGGAAGATATCTTGGCATGATTTCCAGAAGAAATCTTTTGAATGCAGATAAGAATAAGATCATACTTGTTGATCATAATGAAAAGAGCCAGGCAGTAGACGGACTCGAGAATGCAGAAATCTTAGAGATTATTGACCATCACAGACTGGGTTCGTTAGAGACAATGTCACCTGTTTATTTCAGAAACCAGCCACTTGGCTGTACGGCAACCATCATCTGTCAGATGTATGAAGAGAATCATCAGGAGATTCCGGATAAAATTGCCGGATTATTGTGCGCAGCAATTCTGTCGGATACATTGATGTTTCGGTCACCTACATGTACACCGGTGGATCAGGAAGCGGCTGAGCAGCTTGCAAAGAAAGCCGGTATTGATATTCAGGAATTTGCTACCAATATGTTTAAAGCGGGAAGTAATTTAAAGAGTAAATCGGCAGAAGAAATCTTTTATCAGGATTTTAAAAAGTTTGCAGCCGGAAACGTCAATATTGGTGTTGGTCAGATTAATTCCCTTGATGCGGGTGAACTTTCTGATATTAAAGAAAAATTAGTGACATATCTGGATAAAGCATATAAAGAGCATCATGTGGATATGATTTATTTCATGCTTACCAATATTATCAGTGAATCTACAGAAGTGCTATATGTTGGAGATGGGGCAAGGGAATTACTGCTGGAAGCATTTAATGTTTCAGAAGAGGATAAGAGAATCATTTTGCAAAAAGTTGTCTCAAGAAAGAAACAGTTTATACCACCGATCTTTGAGAGCATAGGAAGCAGATAGGGGAGGAATGGAAGATGGCAAGACAGTTTTGGAAACCGGGGAATATGTTGTACCCCTTGCCGGCAGTGATGGTAAGCTGCAAAAGAAAAGATGAGAGACCGAATATCATTACTGTTGCATGGGCAGGAACAATCTGTACAAACCCTGCGATGCTGTCCATATCCGTGAGACCGGAGAGGTATTCCTATGATATTATCAGAGAATCAAAAGAATTTGTTGTCAATCTTGTGACGGAAGAACTCATTTTTGCTGCAGATTATTGTGGGGTGAAATCCGGCAGGGATGTAGACAAATTTAAAGAGCTGAAATTAGATGAAGCGGATTCCCTAAAAGTCAGCACTCCCGGAATTGAACAAAGCCCTGTTAACATTGAATGTAAAGTAAGAGAAATCAAGGAGCTTGGAAGTCATCATATGTTTATTGCAGAGGTGGTATCTGTAAATATCGAGGAACAATATCTTGACAGTGCAGGGAAATTTAATCTGAATCAATCGGGGCTTGCTGTTTATTCCCATGGCGAATACTTTGGACTTGGCAGGAAATGCGGCAGTTTCGGTTATTCCGTTCGAAAGCATAAAAAAGTGAATAAAAATACCAAGCATAAGAATAAGAAAGATAACTAGGAATACAATTGGAATCATCAACAGAAGGCAGAGGATGTTTTATGAGAATATGTTCGTTATGTATTGATAATTTCAAATCAATCAGACATTTGGAGATGGACGAAATTGATAATGCGTTTATACTTGTGGGAAAAAACAGTACCGGTAAGACAGCGGTTCTTGATGCCATACGTGCTGTGGCAGGAATGTATACGATCAGACCGGAGAACTTTAATACGACTGGCGAGAACATAGAAATCAGCATTGCATTAGAAATTACAGAGGAAGATCTTGCGGGTTTTCATGAGAGGGCAATTGTTTCTAAATATAGAAATTATGATTCATGGTACCGCGATTTTTGTAATAAACTTCCGTCATTCAAGAACGGAATCGTTGATTTTACATATATTGTTAATAAAGAAAAAGGTGCAAGATATTTTGATGGTATCAAAAAGAACAATGTATATATCAAATCACTGATACCCAAAATTTATTTTATTGACAACCAGAGAAATATCAGTGAATATCAACATGATCTGCTGATGCAGTTAGGGGATAAAGAGTTACTTCGGCTTTCCAATGATATTTGTATGTTTGATAAAGGAAAACGTTGTACACGCTGCTTTGAATGTATTGGGATGATTAAAAGAAAGTCAGTAGACGAATTGGGGATCTTGGAGACGGCAAAGCTTTTGGAATTTAAATTATTTAATCAGAATCTGGATCAATTTGCAGAACAGGTAAACAAATACTTTGCAAAAAACAGTTCGTCCTCACAATATATTAAATATATTACTGACTGTGATTTCGATAAATTTTTTAATATCAAAACGGTGCTGGGAAACAAAGACAGAGGCACTGCAAATGATATCAGGACAATGAGCGCCGGAACCAAAAGTATCTATCTATTGTCACTTCTTGAGGCATACACGATGGAACAGAGCAAAGTTCCGAGTATCATAATGATTGAAGATCCTGAGAGCTATCTTCATCCATCACTGCAGAAATCGGCGAGTGAAATTTTATATCGGCTGTCAAGGAAAAATCAGGTAATCTTTTCAACACATTCACCGAATATGATATTTAATTTCTCAGGCAGACAGATTAATCAGGTTGTACTGGATGAAGAATTTTATACAACAGTCAATAAAGATGCAGAAATTGATGATATTCTTGATGATCTGGGATATACGGCAAATGATTTGATGAATGTCAGTTTTGTATTTATCGTAGAAGGAAAACAGGACAGCAGCAGACTTCCCATTTTGCTTGAAAAGTATTATTCTGAGATCTATGATGAGGAGGGAATGCTCCAAAGAATCTCCATTATTACAACAAACAGCTGTACCAACATAAAGACATATGCCAATTTGAAGTATATTAATAAATTGTATATCAAAGACCAGTTTCTGATGATCCGGGACAGTGACGGCAAAAATCCAAAATATCTTGTAAAACAACTATGTGGATATTATGCAGCACGGGATAAGGAAGATGTTGACAGACTTCCAAGAGTTACCCCCAAAAACGTATTAGTACTCAAATATTATTCTTTTGAGAACTACTTTCTTGATCCAAAAGTAATGGCGAAAATCGGTGTTGTCAAAAATGAGGAAGATTTTTATAATATCCTGTGGCAAAAATATAAAGATTATCTGTATAAGCTGCCAAGTATGAAACGTATGTGCAGAGCGCTTGGAATCAGGATTAACGGTAAGCAGGATTTGAAGAATCATATGGAAGAGATTAGAATCCATGTCAGAGGACATAATTTGTATGATATATTTTATGCAAAATACAGAAATGATTCTGAAACGGAAATTCTGAAGAAATATATAGATGCTGCACCAAGGGAGAATTTTGCAGATATTCTTGATGCCATCGATCAATTTGTTTATTTTGAAAATAGAAAAAAAACGGATGATGATATCAGATACGAGAATCTGAAAAGTGAGAATATGATAAGGGAATCTGTGAATCAGTATTTTGAAGATGAAACAGAATACGAAGGTACAGGAAGCAGTGGTTCTGACAATGAATGATGACAGATTCATTAGAATCAAAGAGAAGAAAGAAAAATTGTGACAAAATTGTTAACAAATTTGTAAGAAATAAAAAAGTATTTACAAAAAAGAACTTTGTGCTATAATCAGTCTTACTGGTATTCAGCAGAATATGTAACTTAGTATTGGATTCTATGTTTGAATCTGGTTTTCAAATTATGAATATAAGGAGCATGTATATATGGAACAATATATCATAAAGGGTGGTACCCCCCTCAGAGGAGAGGTTGATATAAGTGGTGCTAAGAATGCAGCACTTGCGATTCTGGCAGCAGCGATTATGACAGATGAAACGGTAACAATTGATAATTTACCGGATGTACGAGATATAAACGTGCTATTACAGGCGATAGAAGGAATAGGAGCAGTGGTTGTTCGTGAGAGCAGAAACTGCGTTAAAATAAATGGTGGAACAATCAGATCCGTTACAGTTGATTATGAATATATCAGAAAAATAAGAGCGTCGTACTATCTTTTGGGAGCGCTCCTTGGAAGATTTCGTGAGGCGGAAGTTGCGTTGCCCGGAGGCTGTGATATTGGAACAAGACCTATAGACCAGCATATCAAAGGCTTTAAAGCCATGGGTGCAAATGTGAAGATTGAACATGGAATGATAAAAACAAAAGCAGACAGACTCCATGGTAATCATATCTATATGGACGTTGTTTCTGTAGGAGCAACGATTAATGTTATGCTTGCAGCTGCTCTTGCAGAAGGAAATACCATTTTGGAAAATGCGGCAAAAGAGCCACACGTGGTTGATGTTGCCAATATGTTGAATAGTATGGGAGCCAATATCAAAGGTGCCGGTACGGATGTGATTAGAATCAAAGGAGTTGCGAAACTGCATAAAACGGAGTATTCCGTTATTCCGGATCAGATAGAGGCAGGCACATTCATGTTTGCAGCAGCGGCCACAAAAGGTGATATACTGGTGAAAAATGTAATTCCAAAACACTTAGAAGCAATCACGGCAAAACTTTTGGAAATTGGATGTACAATTGAAGAATATGATGATGCGGTAAGGGTAATCGGTGCTGATGAACTTTACTGCACACAGGTAAAAACACTTCCTTATCCGGGATATCCTACAGACATGCAGCCACAGATTGTTGTGACACTTGCATTGTCAAAGGGAACGAGTATCGTGACAGAGAGTATCTTTGAAAACAGGTTTAAATATGTTGCAGAGTTAAATAGGATGGGAGCTAATATCAAGGTGGAAGGCAATACAGCGATTATCGATGGTGTGAGTGAATTAACCGGAGCAGAGATTAATGCACCTGATCTAAGAGCAGGCGCAGCGCTTGTGATGGCAGGTCTTGCAGCGAAAGGATTTACAATCATCGATGATATTGTTTATATCCAGCGTGGTTATGAAAATTTTGAAGAAAAGCTCAAAAATCTTGGTGCTAATATAGAAAAAGTCACATCAGAAAAGGAAGCAATGAAATTTAAGATGAAAGTAAGTTAAAATTTTTATTGACATATTAAAAAATATCTGTTATTCTATGGTACTAGAAAGAATACAGCAGGTTTTCTTTCTTAATACTAAGATTGACTAAAAAAGTTCATATAGTAATTCTCTTATTAAGAGTGGTGGAGATACAAGGATCTGTGAAACCCGGCAACCCCCTTAGAGGACGGTGCTAACCTGAGCGAGAAATCGAACAATAAGTGGAAGAATCATATTATCGGTCCACTTTGAGTGGACTTTTTTATTTGCACACTGCACCCTGGAGAAAATATGTCAGCTGACGCTGACGGGGCGGCATTGACGGTATTATTTGAATGAAAAACAAAAAGAGAAAGGAATAGGTTGAAAATGGAAAAATTATTATTTACTTCAGAGTCTGTAACAGAAGGTCATCCGGATAAGATTTGTGACCAGATTTCAGATGCGGTACTTGATGAACTTTTAAAACAGGATCCGGAGAGCCGTGTGGCATGTGAAACAGCAGTAACAACAGGTCTTGTCCTTGTCATGGGAGAGATTTCTTCTAAAGCAGAAATCAATATTCAGAAAATTGTCAGAGATACCATTCTTGAAATTGGTTATGATGATACAGCAAAAGGATTTGATGGAAATACGTGTGGTGTAATGGTTGCACTGGATGAGCAGTCACCGGATATTGCCATGGGTGTTGATAAAGCTTTGGAAGCAAAGCAGAAAACGATGACAGACGAAGAAATTGAGGCAATCGGTGCAGGAGACCAGGGTATGATGTTTGGCTATGCTTCTAATGAGACGGAAGAGTATATGCCATATCCGATTGCATTGGCGCACAAACTGGCACTTAAGCTGACACAGGTAAGAAAAGATGGAACACTTGCTTATTTAAGACCGGACGGAAAGACACAGGTTACTGTAGAATATGATGAAAATGGAAAACCGGTTCATTTAGATGCAGTGGTATTGTCAACACAGCATGATGCAGATATTACACAGGAGCAGATTCATGAAGATATTAAAAAATATGTATTTGATGAAGTGCTTCCAAAGAAGCTCGTAGATGAGAATACAAAATTCTTTATCAATCCAACGGGACGTTTTGTCATTGGTGGTCCTAACGGTGACAGTGGATTGACAGGAAGAAAGATTATTGTAGATACATATGGCGGATATGCCCGTCACGGTGGCGGTGCATTCTCGGGCAAAGACTGTACAAAGGTTGACCGTTCTGCAGCATATGCAGCCAGATATGTTGCTAAAAATATTGTTGCAGCAGGATTGGCAGATAAGTGTGAAATACAGCTTTCCTATGCAATAGGTGTGGCACATCCTACTTCTGTAATGGCAGATACATTTGGCACAGGAAAGATTAGTGACAACAAGATTGTAGATATTATCAGAGAAAACTTTGATCTGCGTCCGGCAGGAATTATCCAGATGCTTGACCTTAGACGACCAATCTATAAGCAGACTGCGGCATATGGACATTTTGGCAGAAACGACCTTGACCTTCCATGGGAAAAGACAGATAAGGCAGAAGAACTACGTAAATATTTATAAGAGGAGTTCCTAAATCAGATTAATAGAGAAAGAACCTGTTTCTATGCAGCAGGTTCTTTTTTATAAATTTTTTATCATTATTTTATAATATTTTTTCGTATGCCTGATAAAATTGTGGTAAGATAATGGAAGAATAAACGATAAGTAAAAAATGAATTGAAAAGGGAAAGCAGGTTTTAAAAAGCAGGTTATGAAATTCAGGACAAAAATAAAGCTCTCATTTGCGGCAATGGTAATTATCCCGATTGCCGTTATGCTGTTATTACTGACAATTATTATTAATATACATGAAAGAGGCGTTGAAAATAAATATGGTATCAATCACGTAGGGATGGAAGGATTGACAAATCAGACGAAAATCTACAGTAAATTGACACATGATGTGTATAATGAAATTGTTGGAAATATTCAGAAGAATCCGGAAAAATTGATGGATCAAGTGTATCTTAACACACTCAATCACGATCTTTTGAATAAATTCTCGTTTATTATTGCAAAGAAAAATGATAATGTCATCTATAATGGAGGGAATGCCGATGAGAAACAGCTGGTAGAAAAGCTTCCCAATTACAGGGGAGATTATGAATATCCCAAATCGTATGTAGGGGATTCTTATATTTATGGAGATTATCAATATCTTGTAAAACAGGTTACATTTGAGATTGATGAGAAGCAGTCAGGAACAATTTATATTGTGACCAAAATGGAAGGCACGATGACACTGATTAAAAGAATGATCATAGAGATGTGTCTTGCGATTATTGGTATCGTAGTGCTTACAGCAATGTCACTTGGTGTCTGGACACAGAGAAGCATTATGACTCCTCTTGATCAACTAACAGAAGCTACAAAGAGAATTGCTGACGGAGAACTGAACTTTAAATTGGAGAGAACAGGTAAGGATGAATTTGGGGATTTATGTGAAGATTTTGAGTATATGAGGCAAAAACTCAAAGAATCCGTAGAAGAACACATGAAATATGATGAAGAGAGTAAAGAGCTCATTAGCAATATTTCGCATGATTTAAAAACACCGCTCACAGCAATCAAAGGATATGTTGAGGGGATTATGGATGGGGTTGCCAATACACCTGAGAAAATGGACAAATATATTAAAACCATTTATAATAAAGCCAATGACATGGATAAACTGATTGGTGAGCTGATGATTTACTCAAAACTCGATATGAATAAAGTAACATACAATTTTAAGAAGGTAAATGTGGATGAATATTTTTCGGATTGTGCAGAGGAGATCGCAACAGAATTGGAGGCGAAAAATATTGATCTGAAATATTCCAATTATGTTGAAAAGGATGCAGTAGTCATTGCGGATCCGGAACAGATGAAACGAGTGATTAATAATATTATCAGCAATTCGGTCAAATACATAGGTAACAAAAAAGGAGCTGTCAATATTCGTATCAATGATAAAAATGATTTCATTTGTGTGGAAATAGAAGACAATGGAAAAGGAATCAATCAAAAAGAGCTGCCGTATATTTTTGACAGATTCTACAGAACGGATTCATCGAGAAATTCAAGTCAGGGAGGCAGTGGAATAGGACTTGCCATTGTCAGAAAGATTATCGAGGATCATGGTGGAAATATCTGGGCGACTAGCAGAGAAAATACTGGAACGATTATGCATTTTATTTTGAGGAAGTATTTTGAAACGGAGGTTAAAGCAGAGTATGAGCAGGATACTAATAATTGAAGATGAATTAAGTATTGCGGAACTTGAAAAAGATTATTTGGAAATTGATGGTTTTGAGGTTGTATTGGAATCATCCGGTGATACAGGTCTTGCAACAGCGCTAAAAGAGAATTTTGATTTGATTCTTCTTGATGTGATGCTGCCTGAGATTGATGGATTTGAAATCTGCAGACAAATCAGGGAGGTGAAGAATACACCGATTCTGATGGTGTCAGCCAAAAAAGAAGATATTGACAAAATCAGGGGTCTCGGTCTCGGGGCGGATGACTATATTACAAAACCATTTAGTCCCAGTGAGCTGGTGGCGAGAGTGAAGGCGCATCTTGCAAGATATGAGAGGCTGATTGGTTCGAGTATGCAAAAGAACGATACAATCGAGATTCGCGGACTTAAGATTGATACTACCGCCAGAAGGGTGTTTTTAAATGGGGAAGAGAAATTTTTTACAACAAAAGAATTTGACCTTCTCACATTTCTTGCGAAGAATCCAAACAGAGTTTTTTCAAAAGAAGAATTGTTTAATAAAATCTGGGATATGGAATCCGTTGGAGAAATAGCTACCGTGACAGTTCATATCAAGAAGATTCGGGAAAAAATAGAGTATTCTACTTCGAAACCTCAATATATTGAAACGATATGGGGAGTGGGTTACAGGTTTAAAGTATAAAATGGAAAATAGGTGGTAACGTGAATAAGATAAAAGTGCCAAAGAATGTGAAATTGATTATCAATCTGTTAGAAAATAATGGATTTGAGGCGTTTGCAGTTGGAGGGTGCGTAAGAGACGCTGTTCTTTTGCGAGAGCCAAATGACTGGGATATTACTACTTCTGCCCTGCCGGAAGATGTCAAAAAAATATTTAATAGAACGATAGATACAGGAATCAGACATGGAACGGTAACGGTGATGCTCGATAAGACGGGATATGAAGTGACGACTTACAGAATTGATGGGGAGTATGAGGATGGAAGACATCCGAAGAATGTTGAATTTACAAGAAATCTGATTGAGGATTTAAAGCGTAGGGATTTTACTATTAATGCCATGGCTTATAACGACAGGGTTGGAATCGTGGATGAATTTGGGGGGATTTCTGATCTGGAAAACCATTTGATCAAATGTGTGGGAGATCCGATTGACCGTTTTAATGAAGATGCCCTAAGGATTTTAAGAGCAGTGAGATTTGCGGCAGTGCTGGGATTTGGAATCGAAGAAAATACAAAAAAGGCGATTACCCGGTTGGCAGGTAATCTTCGCTTGATCAGTAAAGAAAGAATACAGGCTGAGTTAGAAAAACTCCTGATGTCGGATAATCCCGGAATGATAGAATGTGCAAGACAGACAGGAATTACGGAAGTGATTTTTGATGAGATTGACAGAATCAATGAAGCCGGTATGCTTTCTTCGGTATTAAAGCTTTTAAAGGAACTGCCTAAAAAACATTATTTGAGGTGGGCAGGAATTCTGGTACTGGCAGACAGACAGCGTGCAGTGGATATCCTAAAAGAACTAAAATTTGATAATAAGACGGTGAATGTTGTATCGAGGATTGTGGAGGCAGTAAAACGACCATTGCCAATGGACAGAGCAGCCGTCAGAATTGATATTTATGAAATAGGTGAAGATATTTATGAGGAATATCTTGAATTTATGAAATACTATCTGAGTTCAGAACTTGCTCCTCCACAGTGTGAAACAGTATATGAGTATCTAATGAGTGAGTATCAGGATATTATTGAAAAGAAGGAATGCCTTTCATTTAAAATGCTTGCTGTCAATGGAAAAGACCTGATAGAGGCAGGACTGAAGAGAGGCGAACAGGTTGGAGGTGTACTGAATCATCTTTTGTATAAAGTATTGTCAGATAGCAGTCTCAACGACAAAGAAATATTGCTTCATTTGGCAGAAAGTGAGAAAAACAAAAACGCCATACGATAGGGTGTAGCATATTTTCTTTCACTTTTTCATATGATATGCATAAGGGAGGTGTTTATGTGGAAAACAAGAACACAGACATTTTGCATCAATATGGATTAGAGACGGTCAAAATAGGGCGAATAAGAGGTGCGATTGCAGCATATACGAATGAGGGGATATTTTTAATCAGAGCTTTTTCAGGAAATATGAAACACCTTGAATTTGAAGAAAAATTATTAAATATCATTTCAAAGACAAATAAGATTTATACCGATCATATTATAAAGAATGAGGCGGGAGAACTGGTAAGTGAAGATGACAGTGGAAAAAAAATTGTAGTCAGGAGATGGTATAATGCAGTGGACTGTGATTTGAAAAATCCGCAGCATATCATCAGGGCAGCAAGGGCGCTTGCCATACTTCATAGTATTATGAATGATATAACAACAGATGAGACGGTGATTGGACAGGAACCCATGCGAAGTGAAGAGAAACTGGTAAAAGAATTCGAAAGACATAATGTGGAATTAAAACGTACCAGAAATTATATCCGTTCCAAACGTAAAAAAAATGAATTTGAGCTGATGGTTCTTTCAAGTTTTGACCTGTTTTTTTCTGATGGAGAAGAAGTATTAGAAATGGCATGCCGCCTTCATATGAAAGATTTCATCAGACAGGAAATGAATCAGAATAGAATGATCCATGGAGAATTTAACTATCATAATGTTCTGTTTGTAGAAGAACAAGGAAAAACAAGAGTGCTTATTACGAATTTTGACAAGGTGAAGCAAGGTGTTCAAATTCGGGATTTGTATGATTTTATGAGAAAGGTACTTGAAAAGAATGATTGGGATCCTAAACTAGGCAATGAAATGATAGAAGAGTACCTAAAAGTCAGAAAAGTCAGCAGCCAGGAATTGAAATACCTTTGGCTGAAACTGAAATATCCGGAAAAATACTGGAAACTTTTGAATCATTATTATAACAATAATAAGGCATGGGTTCCGGATAAGGATATTGAAAAATTAAAACAAGTGATCATCGAGCATGAAAAACGACTTGCATTTGTAAATAAGATTGACTTTTTCAAGTAAAGAATACTCTGAGTTATTTATTAAGGATATATTAAATTTCAGGGAATTCATCCACAATTTTTTGACTTTATATGTGAAATAGTATATAATTACCTTGATTTTTGTTTAGTGCAGGTTATAATTCGAAACCAGAACAAACGGAAATAATGGTACATAATAAGATTTTGAACAAAACTGCCAACAACAGGAGGTAAACAGGATGAATGATAAAGAACTTTACAATGAATGGCTTACGAATCCTTATTTTGATGAAGAGACAAAGAAGGAATTAATGGCGTTGAGTGAAGATGAAAATGAAATTAAAGAAAGATTTTATAAGGAACTTGAATTTGGTACAGCAGGACTCAGAGGAGTCATTGGCGCCGGGATCAATAGAATGAATATATATACAGTCAGAAGAGCCACACAGGGACTGGCAAATTACATATTAAAAGTATCAGACGGGTCAAAGGGTGTTGCGATTGCATATGACTCAAGAAGAATGTCACCTGAGTTTGCAGATGTTGCGGCATTGTGTCTTAATGCAAATGGGATTAAAGCATACGTATTTGAGAGCTTAAGACCTACACCGGAATTGTCTTTTGCAGTGAGAGAGCTTTCCTGCATTGCAGGAATCAATATCACGGCCAGTCATAACCCGCCTGAATACAATGGATATAAAGTATATTGGGAAGATGGCGCACAGATTACACCGCCTCATGATACGGGAATCATGGCTGAAGTGAAGGCTGTTACGGATTTTGCAACATGCAAAACAATGAACCGGGATGAGGCGATGGCTCAGGGCCTGTATCACATCATCGGACAGGAAATAGATGACAGATATATAGAGGAACTCAAAAAACAGGTGAAACGAAAAGACTGCATCGATGAAAAGCAGAGTGAATTGAAAATTGTATACACACCACTTCACGGGACAGGAAACATTCCGGCAAGGAGGATTTTAAAAGAACTTGGATTTGAACATGTGTATGTTGTACCACAGCAGGAATTGCCGGATGGAAATTTCCCTACTGTAAGCTATCCAAATCCAGAAGCAGCAGAGGCATTTGAATTGGCTCTTGCCCTTGCGAAAGAAAAAGATGCTGACCTTGTTTTAGCAACGGATCCTGATGCTGACAGACTTGGTGTATATGTAAAAGATGATAAAACAGGCGAGTATATTACGCTTACCGGCAATATGTCAGGATGTCTTCTTGCAGATTATGAGTTGTCCCAGATCAAGGAACAGAGAGGAATTCCGAAAGATGGCGCATTAATTAAGACAATTGTATCGACAAACATGGCAGATGCGATTGCAAAATATTACGGTGTCAAATTGATAGAAGTATTGACAGGTTTTAAATATATCGGTCAACAGATCCTTGGATTTGAGGAAAAAGGCGAGGGTGAGTACCTGTTTGGATTTGAGGAAAGTTATGGATGCCTGATTGGAACACATGCAAGAGACAAGGATGCGATTGTGGCAACGATGGCATTATGTGAGGCAGCAGCCTATTATAAGACGAAGAACATGACATTGTGGGATGCCATGATGGCAATGTATGATAAATATGGTTACTATAAAGACGGTATTCAGTCCATTACACTCAAAGGGATAGAAGGCTTAAATAAGATTCAGGAAATCTTAGAGACACTCAGAAACAATACACCGGAAAATTTTGGCAGGTATAAAGTGCGCTCAGTAAGGGACTATAAAAAGGACACTGTTAAAAATCTTGTGACAGGTGAGATAAGACCAACCGGACTTCCGAAATCAAACGTATTGTATTATGATCTTGAAGACGGAGCATGGCTGTGTGTAAGACCATCAGGTACAGAACCAAAGGTGAAGTTTTATTATGGAGTAAAAGGAACTTCTGTAGAAAATGCAAATGAATTATCGGATGAGCTGGGAAGAGAAGTTGTTGACATGATTCACCGTATGATATAAGATTAACTTATTGGGATGCAGATTAACTACGAAGACGAATCGATGAATAGTATCACCAGTCTATAATGAAAAGGAGAAATGCTTATGGCAGATAAGATAGTGTGGCAGGATCGAAAAAGGATTATATTTGGTTTACCATGGTCCTTTACAAAATACAAATTGTATGAGGATAAATTTCAAATCTGTACAGGATTTCTGAGTAAAAAGGAAGAGGAAATCAGATTGTACAGAATCATGGATACTACCCTCCAGAAAAAATTGGGACAGAGGATATTCGGGCTGGGTACGATTACAGTGAATTCTGCGGATAAGACAACACCTGAATTTTTGATCCAAAATGTGAAAAGGCCGGATTTTGTTCGTGATCTATTATCAGATAAAGTTGAGGAAGCAAGGATGAAACACAGAGTATCAGGACGTGAGTATATGATGGCGCATGATGATGATGACGATGATGATGATCATTATTAGAATGTAGTAATGATGAGTTGGGGAATCAGAAAGATTGTGAAAGGTTTGGTATATTATATGAAGAAAAAAATGATGCTTTTGACAGGGTCGGTGGTGTTATCTTTATCAATGCTGTTCACAGCCTGTTCCATGCCGGGAAGAACTGCAAACATAGCATCTGATGGTTCAAACAAGGAAGAAGAGACGACTAAAAAGTCTAAAAAGAATGACGACGAAGAAGAAACAACTACCAAGAAGACTAAGAAGAATGACGATGAGGAAGAAACAACTACCAAGAAGTCTAAAAAGAATAATGATGAGGAAGAAACAACTACCAAGAAGTCTAAAAAGAATAATGATGAGGAAGAAACTACGAAGAAATCTTCTAATAACAATGTAAAATCAGGATGGAAGAAATATTCAGGAACCGGATATTCTTTTTATATCGATGATTCGTCATGGACAAGTATGAATGCTTCCGGTGCAGAATTAGGGTTTGCCCATCTTGGAACATCTGCGGATGGATTTACGGAGAATATTAATACGATAGTTCAGGATACATCCGGATATGATCTGGATTTAGATGGATACAAAGAGCTATCGTTAGAGCAATATGAACAGTTAGGTTATACATTGCTCAGTATTGATAAAATGACAGTCAACGGACAGGACGGATATTATGTTATTACTTCTGTCGAACAAGATGATATATTATGTATGGTGGCACAATATTTTACAATGATTGATGAAGATGCCTATATCTTTACATTTGTGGGAGATGAAGAAGGTTTTGACGATTTAGAAGAGGAAGTAATTGAAATATATAATACGATAGAGTTTGAATAA
>CACYDA010000192.1 GCA_902773095.1 uncultured Lachnospiraceae bacterium
CACTCTAGCAGACTTCTTATTTCCTCTTTCAATCCATTATTTTCCGGAATCATATAATTGTTATACATATAAATTACCTCTCTTTCCTATATTAATCTATGTGCTCCCAACATGTGTTCTTTTGGAGTAAGTGCCTGAATATTCTTTCAATTACCTATATATTCCAATACCAATTGTATATAATGTATTCTTTGCCCTATGGGTAAGCACTTTATCAACCACTATCTGTGTCATAAGCGGTGTCATTATACCTAGTATTTGTATAACAAACACAGCTATTAACACACTAATTTTTTACACTTAAAACAATGTCAATTGTTCCGTTTCATCTACTTTCACATGACTCATCACCATAACATCTTTTTCGCTGCCACGGACATGATCCGTTCTCAAATACTGGACACCTCGTTTCAATCCTGCCGAAACCAGATTCAATACATAAATATTATCAAATCTTCCATAAATCGAATCTCCACCAAGACCTGTAAGGCAGATGAGCTGTGTATTATTTTTCTTTGCAACTTTCATAAGAGGTTTTAATAAGTGTTCTGAATATGTTGCAGCAAACGGATTGTCCATCAAAAGAACTTTTCCTTCATTATTGTCAGCAAAAATGTCATTCTCGTCCTTACGCATATAATACAATAGACTTGATAGGATCACGAAGGAGGATAAAAAGCCTTCTCCTCCCGAGTTTTTAGCCACTTGGGCCCATGTAATCGGATATTCCTTGTACTGTTCAATCTTGAAAAGTTTCACTTGGACATTACTGATTCCTACCACAACATCATAAAGATTTTTTGTGTTAATCTTTGTGCCAAAATAGTTAAATGCATTCTCATTATTATGATAAAGCCCGACTCCTTTTATGGTAATGTCATCCACAAAATCCTTCACTCTGTTTTCATACATCCCTGCATTATCCTGCCACTGGGGAAGTACGATTCGAAGCATCTTGATTGTACGCTCACTTTCAGAATTCTCTCGCATTTTAATGGTGGAATTGCTATCAATTTTCCCCAAATGTTCATGCACCTCTTTGACGTACTCTAAAAGTTGTGCAACGATCTCCTCCTTTTCCCGTTCAATAATGGAAATGTCCACCTCTATCTTTTTCATCAATTCGTCATATGATCTGATCGTAATTTCAATTTGCCTGATTACTTCCCCCGGCAGATTAGTAAGCCTTAACATCGCTTCAATCGGCTTTTTAAAATACTCATCCTGAAACTGTTCCATCTGATTGATCTGATAAAGCCTTCTTTCCAAACTCTCTTTGCACTCTGCTTTTTGATCCTTAATTGTCTTATAATCTCTGATTAAAATACCTGTAAAATTGAGCAGTTCACTTTCTGACATATTCCTAAAATCCTTGTTAAAGTCAATGAACTCGTTAGGAACCAAATCACCATATTCCGCAAGACCTACAATTTTTCCTCTAAAACTGCTCAGTTTTTTTTCTAATCCGTCTTTTTGTTTTTTTACTTCTTTTTCCTTATATTTCAACTGATTGATCTCAGCATCAAAATTCTTTCTGACAAGTTCTTTTTCATGAAGAGGTTCTTCGTATCCTGTATCTCTCTTCATATTTTGCCTAATCTGGGACATCCTTGCATCTGCCACCTGAATCGCAGTGTTCTCTTCATTACATTCTTTATCTTTCATTTTATACTGTGTTTCATTATCACTTCGGACTTTTGCTAATAACTCTGCTTCTTCTTCGCTATAGACAATTGACACAAATCTTTCCTTGTCAATCCTATACTTTTTGATTAGTCTTAAAAGCTCATCTTGTGCTTTTTCAAAACGATTCGCCTGATCGCTCATTCGCTCCTCAAGTTCCTTTTTCTCCAAGGAAATTTTTGAAGTAATTGCCTCATACTCTGCTTCTATTTTTGTGATATATTCGTACTCCTTGCTTCCTCCATCCTGATTGGTACACTGTAAATCAGAAGGTACATTCAAATCAACATTGGCAAATGATTGATAACGATGAAGCGTATCCTTACTGTTTTTCAACTTACTCTTCTTATTGGAGTTATCAATTTCCAATGTTTGGAGATGATGATACATGCTTTCACTCTGTTTGCTCTTTAAGCTCTTTTGATACTCTACCCTTGCAATATCTTTTTCACAATCTGATTTTTTATCAATATCAAGAAGATAATTTTGATAGTCTTCAAGGAGTACTCTGATACTTCCTATCAAATCCTTCCATCCATGGATTTTTTTCTCGTCTTCTTTTATTTGACCCTCCAGTTTTACAATTTCTTCACTGTTTTTACTCTTTTCAGATTGTAATTTTCCAATCAAATCCTGTGTTTTTTTAATCTCACTTTGCAATTCCTCTATTCGGTTTTGTACATCTTCATAGAGTTCTTTTGAAAACTTTTGATGAAGAATGATGTTTTTCTTATCAATATAGCTATTTCTTTCCTCTGTTCTACGTTTGATCTTTTCGCTAATTTCCTGCAGTTCTTCCTGCTTTTTGACTACCAGACGCTGCAGTTTTTCTTCATCCAGAAAATTTTCATTAAAATAAACATAAAACCGAACTTTTTCGAACGAATATATTCTGGTATCAGAATTCATTTTTCCCGATTCAATCTCTTCTCTCGCCACAATAGGAATCGGAAAAGAAGTATAAATCCCGGTGCTTTGACGATTCAGTTTTCTGATGTCATTTTGAGACATGATCAGTGCATAGGGAAGAAAAGGATTATTTCTGACAATCTCCATATTCTCTTTATCATTCCTGCCATTCTTTTTAAGCCATTCCATTCCAAAAACAACATGAATTTCAAGATTTTCAAGTTCTTTCGTAAACTCTTCCGGTAAATCTAATATCTCTCCTTTTGTCAAGGCATTGAACTCTTTTTCAAGTTGTCGTTCCTTCATTCCCAGCTGCCTGATCAGTTCATCTTTTTCACTTACTTTTCTGTTTGCTGTCAGTACGATTCTATCTCTATCATATAAATCCTGTTCGTTCAATTCAAGATAAGTAAGAATCACTTTTCTCTCAGATTTCTCTTTTTCTAATTCTTCAAGTTCCTTCTTTAAATTATCACTTTCATTTTCTTTATGAACCTTATCGATTTTTGCCTTTTCCAAATCGCTGTTGATTCTATTTTTGTCATTTTTCTTTTCTTCTAGCAATCGATGACTGCTTCTTAAATTATCCTCAACTTTTTTTAGGTTTCCTTCTGATTCCTCAATCAATATCTCAAAAAATCCTTCTTCATATCTTCCCAATACATTTCTTGATAGTTCTTGTCCATATTTATCATTAAACTCCTTTTCCCTTCCATCGTAATGACGAATTTTTTCACCAATGGCACCAAGATCTTTTTCTAATCTTCTATGCTCTGCTTCCAGTTCATTCATCTCCGATTTTAACTCTGCAATTTTTTGATTGATTTCACTGATTTTTTCCAGATTTTTCTCGATATTCTCACTATATTCATCACATACCTTACTGTAATGTCGGTATAAAACAGATCCCAGTTCATTTCGCCTTGGTTCTTTTTCCTCCTCACTTTGATCAAGTGCCTTCTTTTTCTCCCTTAATTTTTCATATTCCCGGTATTCATATTGTTTTGTTTCATTCACCTTTGCACATTCCAGGATATGTATCTTCTCATCCAAATCTGCCATTTTTGCTTCAATGACATTTTTCTCTAATAATGATTGGGAAAATAATCTCTCATGTTTCTCTTTTTCATGGAGAAGATCATTGATGTCACAAGAATATTTTTCATAGTGAAGATGTAAAAATTCAGAAACAATATCTTCTAACAAATCCTCTTTTTTTGCAATCTCATCCAGTGTTTCGTCTGAAAGAGTGTTTAATATTCTTAGATAGTTTGCGATTTCATTTTCTTTTTGAGTTTCTTCGTTTTCTTTATGTGCAAATTCACCTGCAAGTGTCAGCACGCTTTTTGTCTCCCCATCATAAATAACGTAATCTTTAAACAGTTGAATGATATCACGTCTCTTAATCTTTGACTCATTTTCGCTGTACTGCCTTACATGTTTGTCAATAATACTCTGAAACTCATTCATCCTGTTATTTTCACTACTTAACTTCTCTTCTACAGTTTCTAAAAACCATTTTTCGACAAGTCCCTTTTCATCTTTACAATCAGAAAACAAATCTGACAGTCCCGACTCTTTCAAATTAACCTTTTTGATAATTTTTTCCCATTCTTTATAATCAATATTATATTCTTTTAACTTGCTAAAATACTGTTTTGACTGTGCCTGCATATTCATATCATAATAGAAAAAGGTAAGTGAATTGTCTTTTTTGTAACTGTCAAAAAGTTGTTTGCATGCTCCAAAGTTTTTGAGTACCATTTCTTTTTTACTTTTTTCAACAACCGGGAGATGGTTGATATCGCAAATACAAGGCTCTTTGTAAAAACTAATCATAGAGATGAGTTCCAGTGGGTCATTATTCTCATCATGATCCGACTGGTTCCTTCTGACCATTAATCCTGTGAGCAGATTTCCTGCACCTCTGTCAAGATTCCACTCGATCAGAATAAATGATGGCTTTGGACTCGTAAAATAACTTTCAAAGGGTCTGTCTTTTGCATCCCGGTATTTTTTATGTACAAATACGGCCATCATCATCTGGATCAGAACTGATTTTCCCCCTCCGTTTTTCAGTGATACCAAAGTGCTTTCTCCGTTGAAATACATTGTTTCATCATTGATTTTCATGGAATTATTATTATAGTTAATGTTGATCAATCGAACTGCATTAATTGTTGCCATTGCTATTCACCCCCAATACTCTTTGTACTCTCCGGTAATTATTCTGATTTAAAATATTCCAGTCCATAAAATTGTCCAGTTTTTTTGTTGGTATGATTGTCTCATCTTTTTCTACATACTCAATCAATCCCTGATTTTGTAAAAACACCAGAATATTATGCATAAAACCTTCTTTTGTTGTCTTTGCCCTTGAACCTTTTTCATCAGAACGTAGTGCTTCATATGCCTCAAGCATATTGGAAAATGCTATTCCCGTCTGTTCTTCCTTTTCCTCATCAGTCTGGTCTGCCCCTTCTTTTAATCTGGCAGCCACTGAATTTTGAAGTTCTCCCACTCTCATGAAATCTCTTGTCTTACTGCTGCTTCCCTGACCATCATAGAATTCAACAAGCAAAACCAGTATGGTGAATTGTGCAAGATAATAATCTTTATCTGTTCCGTTTGATTTGCATAAAATACTTTTTAACTGTGCTTTAGAATACCCCAAAAAATGATTATCCTCTTTGGGAATCAGATAAATGACATTTCCATAACGTTCAATTTCACTTTCTGCTATACTTCCCTGGCTTCTGACAAGATTCTGAATTTCCTCATTTTCTGCAAACATCTTAAAGAGCACAGGCTCCCTTTCTTCACTGATTTCATGTTTTTTTAACAAATAATAAAAAATTTCCTGACTTTGTCTGACAATATCAATATTGTATGCCATATTTTGATTTCCTTTCTGTACTTTCCTTTCTGAACTATTCTGAACTTTTTCATTTCTGTACTATTCTGAACTTTTTCATTTCTGTACTATTCTGAACTTTTTCATTTCTGTACTTTTTCATTTCTATATTCCAAACATATAAATAATTTTCAGGAACACTGCTTGTGTTCTTGCTGTCGGCTGTGATCTAATATCCAACATAAGGATTACCGCCTTACTGCCACGAATCGTACATCCGAGCATCTGATACTCTTTTTTGTTCCATCTTCACATTCAATCTCTGAAAAGATAACATCTTCTCCCGTTGATTTTAACACGATCAGATTGGAAATCTCTCCATCCGGATCATATTTTTCTAACAAATCCAGAATCATAATATTCGGTTCAAACACTTCCATGCTGTCTGTGATTACAGTGCTTCTCTCCTTTTTTAGCGCACAAATGTCAAGATTCTGTCCTTTTATCATCTCTACCATTACTTCTTTAAATACATCGATCGTAGGTATTAACTTAAGCCTCTCCACTTCATTGTTTCCAATTTCTTCTTTCATTTCACTTAACAAGACTTCGCCCTTACTGACGATTTTTTCTATAATATATGAGACACTGCTTTCATATTTCTTTTTCTTTTCCTGTCGTCTTCTTTCCTGTTCTCTCTCCCATGCTTCCTCGTCAAAATCAATGTTGTCTACAGAATCTTCTTCTGCCTTATATTTAAGAGGTCTTTGAAATTCACATGCTTTGAGGGGATGATAAATTTTTTCGATTTCCCTGTTAAATAATGGTGTCAAAAAATAGTTAAAATCTTCAAGCACTTCAGGATTTTTGATTACTTCATCATAGAAATCTGTTTTAATGGAAAATCTCTTGATGGAGGCTACTTTTGCCAGTTGCTCTAATTCCTTTGTATACAAATCTTTTAAATCAAAATGTGTATTCAAGATTTTTTGATGTTCGTCAATCGTCTGACTTAAATACCTGCTGATTACCTTAAGATTCACCAGATTTTCCTCATCCTTCTCAGTCAGTTTTCTGATATTGATATTTTCATGTTCAAGCTCTGTTACACGCTTTCTCACATGTTCTCGATAATTTTCAAATTTTGTTTTTGTATCAGTAATTGTATTAAGGTTTTCATTTAAAATTTCCTCATACTCCGTCACGGAATACTCTAGGGCATTTCTTCTGATTCTAAGCATTGCTTCCCGAATCTTTTGCAACTGTATCCTCATCTGGAGAAATATATTTTTGATATCATCCACTGCCTTATCATAGCTTTGCTTTTCTAAATGCATCTGAAAGATCATTTCGTGAATAGTAAGCTTGAGATTGTTTTCCACTTCCAAAGTAGATAACATCAGATTATAACCATCGTCGGTCAAAGAATAGGATGTTCTTTTCACTTCCCCATTGATATAGACAACTCTGTTTTTGACATAACTGATGTTGACAATGTGATAAGCTCTGCTCTCAAAGTCATACCCGTCAAAATGCATTAATTTACCATCATTGGAAAGAATTGTATTGACAATAAAATCTCCTAATTTTCTGCAGTCATCAAAAGAAAGTTCTTTACCAAAATACGTCGAGTTGATGTTATCTATATAGGCTCCAATCTCATCAATTGTACAGTACTCTTCTTTTAGTGACTGTTCCATGATAAATAGCAATACTGCAAATACAATATTTAACTGCTCAGAATCAGTATAAAATTGATATTGATTCCATGTTGTTTTGCTTGTCGTATTTAATACCAGCCTGCCATACAAACCTACATTTTTCATCCTTTTCGGGAATTTTTTCAAAAAATCATATTGCATATGTTCCTCCATACTTTTGTCAGATTTATTATTTGGCTTCGCAAATTATTCTGCTTCGCAGAATTGCATTCAGGACTCCGTCACACCTTCGGTGTGACACCTCAATGAATTTGCTTCGCAAATTATTCTGCTTCGCAGAATTGCATTCAGGACTCCGTCACACCTTCGGTGTGACACCTCAATGCAATAATAGAGAGGGTTTCTTGGGGGATGTACCTGTCTTGTTTTAGTATATTTTTCATTTTTTTGATGGTTTCCTGATTAAAATAGTTAAAAAAAACTTCTTCTATATTTCGATTCTGTCCCTCTTTGGTCTGGGGCAGAATGGAAATATTGTCTGACATGTCAATCATTGTCTGGTATGCTTCACAGAATGGCTGTATTGTGAATTGATTGGAATATTTTTTGATAAAACTGTGAAAAATACCTATTCCCTCATAATCCAAATCCCCAAAATAATAAATGACATTACCGGCAAAACGCATATATGGTTCCGCACAAATCTCAAAATCTTCAAATGCTTTCGCTATTCTCTTCCCTCCACCATATATAATCGTTCCAAAGGTAACACCCAGGATGCTTTTGTTTCCACCGATCAGATGTTTTCTCATACTATAAAATGTATCCAGATTTTCAACAACAAGTATATTTTGTGGTGTGCTTTTAGTGGCAGAATAGTAGGCAAGTGGTTCTGACGTCTCATAATAATTCAAGTATTCCCAATCGATGCCACAATGGCTTAATATCGTTTTTCCCTGCTCTTTAGATAAAAATTTTTCACGTTTCCATATATCATAACTTCTCTCATTCATTGAAATTGGTATATCCAGTCGATCCTTATGATGTGTGAGATACTCACTTAACATCAAAACAAATTCTCTCTCTTTTTTATATACCTCAGGCTTTTTAAGGTAAAATTCGATTTGAATATCAGGTGACAGCCTATACTTGATTTCTTCCATTAGTTCACTGTAATCTTCATCTTCTTCAATCCACCAGTATTTCATTGGCAATGCAGGCTTTTTTCCATTTGTTACTGAATTCTTTATAGGCTGGAGCCTCTTAGTAGCTATCAGATTTTTAATGTAGTTTACTTCATCAGAATACGAAACAAATCCTTTTCCATCTACCAATTCGTCATACGTTATCTTTTTTCTCATATTACTGTCACTCCTTAAACATTTGCCGCTTTCAGATTCCTATTCCATATTCATTATTCCTCTTGCTATATTTACGGATTCCTCTTGCTATATTTATGGATTTCTCTTGCTATATTTACAGATTCCTCTTGCTATATTTATGGATTTCTCTTGCTATATTTATGGATTTCTCTTGCTATATTTATGGATTTCTCTTGCTATTTCTTTATTATCTTCTCATTTCATTATATATGAATCATGTACAATTACAAGCATTTTGCAATTAAATCTGCTGCTTTCCATTTACAAAGTGTTTTATATGTAAATTAGTTTAACATGTGATTTTAGGTCAAATTTAATACCTGTGGCTAACTTTTTCCCTATAATCATCCCTTTTATTAGCCATTTCTTTCGAAATTCACTCTATTTCTTCCCCTGGTGGCTAACTTTTTCCCTGTAATCGTCCCTTTTGTTAGCCCATTCTTTGGAAATTCACTCTATTTCTTCCCCTGTGGCTAACTTTTTCCCTGTAATCGTCCCTTTTGTTAGCCCTTTCTTTGGTAATTCACTCTATTTCTTCCTCTTGTGGCTAACTTTTTTCCTGCAATCATCCCTTTTGTTAGCCCATCTATAGAAAACTCCTCTCGCCGCGCCTCTCCACATAAGTAAAAA
>CACYDA010000193.1 GCA_902773095.1 uncultured Lachnospiraceae bacterium
TCAGAATGACAGTCTCTTTTTGAAAATTATGATTGACATGTTTAACATTCATGATTATATAATTGATATATGTATTTTGGAGGAGACAAGATGTTTGAAAAAGAAACAATTGCCACAATTTCTACAGGGATGAGTAATTCCGGAATAGGAATTGTTAGAATAAGTGGACCGGAATCTCTTGAAATCATTAAGAGGATTTTTGTCTCATATAAAGATAAAAATATAGAAAGTTTTTCATCTCATACAGTCCATTATGGTACGATTTATGATGGAGAACATATGGTAGATGAAGTGTTGGTTTTAATAATGAAAGCTCCTAATACTTATACCCGTGAGGATATTGTTGAGATTGATTGTCACGGAGGTGTTTTAGTTGTAAAAAAGATATTAGATACTGTTTTGAAAAATGGAGCAAGATGTGCAGAACCTGGTGAATTTACGAAACGTGCTTTTTTAAATGGAAGAATAGATTTATCTCAGGCTGAAGCTGTTGCAGATCTTATTAATGCAAGAAGTAGTATGGCACTTGATGCCTCTCTTTTGCAATTGAAAGGAAATATAAGAAATCTAATCAAAAAGCAGCGTGAGAAGATTGTGTATCATATTGCATATATTGAAGCTGCATTAGATGATCCGGAACATATGAATATTGACAATTATGGAGAAGAATTAAAAGAAGATGTAGGTTCAATCCTTGATTGTCTTGGTCAATTGTTAAGAACTTCTGAAAATGGTAAAATCATTTCTGAAGGTATCAAAACAGTTATTTTAGGAAAGCCAAATGCCGGAAAATCTTCTTTGATGAATACGTTGTTAGGTGAGGATAGAGCAATTGTCACTGATATAGCAGGGACAACAAGAGATACATTGGAAGAATCTATGAGACTGTCAGAGCTGCATTTAAATATTATCGATACAGCTGGTATCAGACAGACAGAAGATGTTGTAGAAAAGATAGGAGTAGAACGTTCCAAAGAGATGGCAAATAATGCTGACCTTGTGATTTATGTGGTAGATGCTTCTGTTCCTCTAGATGATAATGACAGAGATATCATTCGTATTATTTCTGATAAAAAATTCATTGTATTATTGAATAAAACGGATTTAGAGTGTATAGTTAGTGTGGATGATATTAAGAAAATGATTGGTACAGAACCAATCGAAATTTCGGCAAAAAATAACACAGGGATTGATTTATTTGAAAATAGAATTAGGGAAATGTTCTACGATGGTATGGTTTCATTTAATGATGAAATTTATATTACTAATTTGAGGCATAAAGAATTATTAACGGAAGCAGTGAAAAGTTTAAACCTTGTCAATGAGAGTATAGAGAGTGGAATGCCGGAAGATTTTTATTCAATTGATTTGACGAATGCATATGAAGTTCTTGGAAAAATCATTGGAGAATCAGTTGAAGAAGATGTTGTAAACGAAATTTTTAGTAAGTTTTGTATGGGAAAATAGTCATAAAAACGGAAAAATAGGATATGGATTTTATTCTTTTAGTAATAGAGAATAATTCAAAAGAGACTGAAAAAAGGAAAGGTAGAATTAAAATGCCGAATATTTGTGAAGAGTATGATTTAGTTGTGGTAGGTGCAGGACATGCCGGGTGCGAGGCGGCACTTGCCGGTGCAAGGCTGGGACTTGAAACGGTTATGTTTACTGTAAGTGTTGATAGTATTGCACTCATGCCTTGTAATCCTAATATAGGTGGTAGTTCTAAAGGACATCTTGTCAGAGAAATTGACGCATTGGGTGGAGAGATGGGAAAAAATATTGATAAAACATTTATCCAGTCTAAAATGCTCAATTCTTCAAAAGGTCCTGCTGTCCATTCACTTCGGGCACAGGCTGATAAACAGGCATATACGAGAAGTATGAGAATGGTTCTTGAGAATACTGACCATTTAACCATAAAGCAGGCTGAAGTGTCTGAAATTATTGTAGAAGATGGAGTGATTAAAGGTGTAAAAACATTTTCAGGTGCAGTATATCATGCAAAAGCTGTTGTATTATGTACAGGAACTTATCTTAAGGCAAGATGTATCTATGGAGATGTAAGTAATTATACTGGACCGAATGGTTTGCAGCCGGCAAATTATCTCACGGATTCTTTAAAGAAA
>CACYDA010000194.1 GCA_902773095.1 uncultured Lachnospiraceae bacterium
CATAGAATAAAAATCATAGAATAATAATTTCTCTGCTGATGCGATAATATCAGTAGAGAAATTTCTTTTTTTATTGTATAATGGTAGTATTATGAATCTACTACGAAAGGTTGCGGTTGACATGAGTAAGGGAATGAAAACCAGAAAATTGAGTATCAGGTTGAAACTGATCTTGTATATCTCCTTTGTCAGTGTATTATGTTGCTGTATGATTGGCGTTTTTGCATACATCAAAGGAAGCAGGATGCTGGAAAATGAAAGCAAAGAAGGGGCCATGGGGCTTGCAAAAGTAGCGGCAGATGAAATTGACAGCGAAAAGTTTCAAGAGATTACTTCCAATGAGGATGACTATTATAAGGAATTATTTGATCTGCTGCTCAAATATAAAGAAAGTAATATCATTGATTATATCTATACGATGAAGATGGATGGAGATGTCCTTGAGTTTGTTGTAGATGCGGATCCCGATGACCCGGAAGATGTAGGCTCCGAATACAAATTGATAGAGGATATGAAACCGGCATTTGACGGGAAGGTATGTTGTGATAAGAAAGTGTCAAGTGACAGATGGGGAAAATACTATAGTGCCTATGCACCGATTTTTGATGAAAATCACCAGGTGGTTGGTATAGTGGGATGTGATATTGGCATAAAAAGAGTCAACAAAGATTTGCATCAGTTGCGAATGACGGTAAAATTAATCTCATTTGGTTGCTGTGTTCTATGTATCATTGGCGCATTTTTCATCAGTCTCAGCATTACGAGAAATATGAATCTGCTGCATCAGAAGGTAATGGAATTGAATAGTGGGAATGGTGATCTGACTCAGAAACTGGATATCACCAGCGGTGATGAATTAGAAGAAATTGCGAATGAATTTAATTCTTTCATTGAACAGGTGCAAAATCTGTTAAAAGGGGTAGCGCAGACGACAGAGATCTTAAAAGATAGCAGTACGTATGTGAATCTCATGGCAGAAAACAGTAACGTGCATATCGGTAGAATTAATGAGTCATTAGAAACACTAAGCGCGGAGATGGAAGAAACATCGGCAAGTACAAGTGTGATATCAGATAATCTTGAAGATGTTGTAAAAGAAATATCAGTATTGAATATTAAAGCGGAAGAATCCAGCAATAATGCAATGAGCATCAGTAAAGCGGCACATAGTACAAAAGAAGGAATTAAGGTCGCAAATGAAAAGGCCATTGATGTGATTGCGAAATTCAGAGATGAAATGAGTAGTCTTGAGGAAAAATCTAAGGAAATCGAAAAAATTGATGAGATTGTCAGTGAAATTTTAAAAGTTGCCAATTCTACCAAAATACTGGCACAGAATACTTATATAGAGGCAGCAAGGGCTGGTGAGAGCGGAAAAGGATTTTCCGTAATTGCCGGAAATATGAGTAAGTTAAACGAACAGATTAGTGAATTAGTGAAGCGAATCAGACAGTCTAACAATTCTGTCAAAGAGACAGTGGCAAATCTCATGGCAAATTCCAATAATATGTCAGAGTACATGAGTAAAAGTATTATGAAAGACTATGTGAATTTTGTGAAATTTGGTGAGGAATACAGTGACAACATGGCAGGCATTGCAAAAATTCTTGAACAGTTCAGTAATACGACAAAGGCTGCAAGTGAGAATATTGCAATGATTGGTGAAAGTGTTGGAGAGATCAATAGTGTCATCAATGATGCGACAATCAATATCAGTGAGGTTCATGGTTTTGGTATCAACCTTAAAAAGGAAATCGATAGTCTTGTGAATACTGCGGAGAACAATGTAAAAGGAAGCGAAGAGATGGCAGTGGAGGTTGGAAAATATCATTTTTAACGATGTCTAGTGAGTTTTCTTTCCCGAATTGCAGGTCTAAAAGTTTTAGATGACAAAATAGAAAACAGATTGTAACAGATTTTGACATGTTACAATCTGTTTTTTTCATCATTGGTATGATTTACTATTGCTTATTGTAATAATCAATTCCTCTGTCCGGCTTGAAATAGGTACGGATATACCCGTCAACAGATACAATCACAAATTCGTTTGTCGCCTCAAGGTAGTAGACATCATCATTATCTTCAGCTTCTTTTTTATGTAAAGAATTTGGATTTGAAATCACTTTGTTTGCAGCGGTTTCATATTCTATTGCATTAGAAAATCCCATTTCAATTCCATGTTTTTCATAGTGCTGGTTCAACAGGGTTTCATTCCTGAATGTATAAGCAGATTCCTTTGGATGGGAATCATCTGTTGACGAAATCGCTATGGCAGAATCAGATTCGACTTGATGATCTTCGTTGTCAGATGGAGAAAAATGAATCAATCCACTTATGATTAAGGCAATTAGTACAATAGCAGTGATGACTGCAGAATATTTTTTTTCCATTTTGTCAATTGTCTCCTTTGAAAAATTTGATTATAGTATAATATGTTTTAGAAAAAAGTGCAAATACAAATTCTGTGAATAGTGGAGATTGCATCAGCAGGCAAATGCCTAAAAGAATAAACGCCGGGAAAGGAGAATGGGATGGTTAGAAAACATTTTAAGATAACAGGGAATGTGCAGGGAGTTGGATTTCGGTACAGGGCAAAGTATGCTGCGAATGGTCTGGGGATTACAGGATGGGTGAAAAATGAATGGGATGGCTCAGTTGAGATGGAGGCACAGGGTTCTGAAGAGATGATTAATAAAATGCTTGTAATGATTAACCGAAGTTCTTACATTCAAATCGACAATATCGTTACTAAGGTCATGGAAATAGAAGAGCATGAAAATGGATTTCATATCAGGTAAATGAAGAGAAAAAAATTTTTTTTGTTATTTTGCAACATTTTTGACAGATAAAAAGTTTTATATTACGTAGGGCTCAAACACAGATATAAGAGAGGATTTTAAAATGAAAAAAAACAAAATGATATTAAAAAGAATTGTAGCTTGTGGACTTTGTGCTGCACTCCTGACAGGATGTTCCAGTGGCAGAAGCGCAAAAATTGAAAAATCATCGGATGAGGTGAAAGTGGAAGACACTTCCGTAGAAGAGTCAGAGCAAGATGAAAGTAATGATAAAGAAAATGGGTCATCAGATTTTATCAGTGGCATTAAAGCGAAGTACGCTGCTACTGAAATGGTGGAATATGATAATGCATTATATAATCTTGAAAAGGATCACGTTTTTGTATTTGAAGATCTTCCCGATTATTATTTTGATAATGATAAAGATGAATGCTTCGGAGTGTATTATGATGCAGAACTGACGAAGCCGGTAGATGTTACAATTGAAAATGATATTGATGAAAAGACAGTTACGATTTCTCCGAATCTGACATTCGATTACAGTGTGGAACAGAGTTGTCTTGCTAATGATGGAACATGGGGTTCAAGAAGCAAGTTCTGGCTTGTCAGAAATGTAGATTTGGAAAGTGGTGAGATGTTATCGAAACCGGTTGTAACAATTTTTACAATTGCACAGGAATTAGATACACCAACATTGAAGCAGTCGGTGAATGATGAAGGATATTACACCCTTAGCTGGACAGAGGTGGAAGGGGCAGATTATTACGAGGTGTATGTACTTCATGATAATGTAGATTATGCAGAGCTGGAATTCAAGGGGGATGCACATACAACAGAATGTAATTATCCACAATTGAACAGAGCAATAGAGTACGAAAAAAAATTTAAAGAAAAGTATCAAAATACAGAGCTCAATCTGGATGATAAATGGATTATGAATGAAATGCTTTATGAAAATCTGGAGTTTTTCGTAGTGGCAAAGAGCAATGATGGAAAAGTATCAGGGATGAGTAATGACTGCGATATAGATGATATCCTCAGTCAGATTCCTTATCAGAGAAGCTGGGATTTCCAGGATGAGTATGAAGGAGATTCTATTCTTGATCTTCCTGCGTATGTTGAAGTGGAAATGTTAGACGAATCATCTGTGGGAAAATACTTAATTGAATATGATGGTGCAACAGTTTACCTTTTAGAAGATGGAGTCATCAGCGTATGGCCATCAATCAAGAATCTTCCAATCGGAATGGTAAATGTAACATTAAAAGGTGTTGATTACGAAGAGTTCATGTCGCAGACAGATCTCTTAAAGGACAGGGAAGAAAAACTGGAAGGAAAAACAGGAACTGCAACAGAGGATGTGGATATTCCTTATGTTCCAAAAAAAGATGAAGGTAATCCTTCAGACGAAGATGTGACTACAAAAAAGGAAAAAGAGACAACAACGAAGAAACAGAGGGAAACAGAGACAACAACAGAAGAGGAAACAGAAGAAACAGAAGAGACAACGACAGAAGAAGAAACAGATGAGGAAGAGACAGAAAAGAAAGAGAAGGAAACAAAAAAGAAAGATTCTGACAAAGATGAATACGATATTGATCTTCCGGAAGAATTGGAAGAGACAATTTTTGCCAATTCCGCTATAGGTGAGTGGACAGCGTACAATCTTTTAGCGCACAATGAAGTGATCCCTTATGAAATGTTCCCGGAAAGTTCTGATACAGAGTTTTTAAGTGATGCATTTTTCGAGGCATATAACCAGAATCCGCTTTGCGGAATTATAGAAACAGTATCCTATGATTATGATACGGATTCTCTTCATGTATCCTATGTTTTAGATGAAAAAGACACAAAGAAAATGCAGGAAGAATCACTTAAGAAAGCAAAAAAGATTGCGGATGAGATTATTGATGATGATATGTCAGATTATGAAAAAGAGTGGGAAATCAATAAGTATCTCTGTGAAAATGGAGAATATAATGAAGCGATATTTGATTACATTGACAGTGATGGAACAATCGATCCTTCAGTCGTGTTTGATCATTCCTATTCCTTTACACCTTATGGAATTCTGGTTGAGGAAGTCGGAGTATGTGAATCATATTCAGAAGCATTTTTGCTGGTAGCTCATTTTGCCGGTTTGGAAGCAGTGATTGAGACAGGTTCTATGGGTGGTGTCAACCATGAATGGAACAGGGTAAAAATAGATAACCAGTGGTATGTCCTTGATGTGACAAATAATGATTCGGAGTATCTTCCAAACTGTTACTTTAATGTACCGGACGAAATTGCTGAGACAATTTACCAGAAAGGTAAAGATGCAATGATGGACAAATATATTAGTGAGTATTCTGCAAAGGGTATGGATAATGAATATTATACAAAGAGCAAACTCTATACAGAGGAAAAAGACAAAGCGGTGTCTATGTTAACTGATTTATTAAACAAAGATCAGGTAGCAGCCATTCGTATGAATGCAGATCTGAAAGAAAAAGATGTGTCTGAAATTGTGAAAAAGGTAGTGAAAGAATCAAAAATGAAATCAGGAAAGTATTATTATAATGCCGGTGTCATTTCTATTATTAAAGAATAGAGATATTTTTGCTTGCAAATTTCTGTTTTTTCCATTATGATTTTGTGAGGATTACTATAACTGATCGAGGAAGAAACAATGATAGAAGTGACATGTGGAAAAAACAGATACAGCGCTGAAGAAGTGATTGAGCAATATCATGATATGCTTTACAGACTTGCGATGATTCGCATAAATCATAGTGAAGATGCGAAAGATGTTGTTCAGGATACATTTATGAAATTGTTGATTTATATAAAAAAAGGACATGTGTTTCAAGATGAAGAACACTTGAAAGCGTGGCTCCTCACTGTAGCTGTCAATAGAGGCAAATCGATGATGAGCCTTGCATGGAACAGGAAGACAGAAGGATTGGAAAATGTAAAAGAAATGTCTGTACCCGAAGTACCGGAACAATATGCATATGAATATGTTTTGAAACTTCCGGAAAAATACAGAATAGTGATAAATCTGTTCTATTATGAACAGCTTTCAACAGATCAAATCGCAGCTATTATTAAACAAAAGCCCGCTACTGTGAGGTCCTATCTTCACAGAGGAAGGGAAAAACTAAAAAAGATGATGGAGGAGGATGGATATGTGGGATGAAGAACAATTTTTTCATGATTTTGTAAGCGCATCTGATCATGTAAAGATGGATGAGGCATTTGTTGATGAATTAAAAAAAATGGCTGCTGATGATGATAAAAATCAACAATGGTTGAAAAGAATGAATCTCATAAGAACGGCAGCCGTATTTGCCATCATAATGCTTGTATGTATGATAGGGATTGGGGTATTTTTGAAAACACAAAAAAGCCAAAGTGGCAGCAACTCATTGTCATCCTTATCAGACAAAGCAGATCTTCATGCGGGTAATGAGGAAACCAGTATCTATGTTGGTACAATAGGCGGGAAATCAGAGATTGAAAAAGCCATTGATTATATAGAAAATAAAGAAATAACTGTTTTGAATCAGGAGGATGAATTCCTTTCGAACAAAGAGAGAAGTAATCTGTTAGAACAATTACATCATGCAAAACACATTGTAGAGAGAACTATATTAGAAGAATTGAAAAATGATGCGGATTTCGAAGAGTACAAAATCGAAGAAAATAATATGGTCATCAAACGGTACGCATCCGGTTATATTGTGATTAATGATACTGCATTATATCAAATACAGGAATGATTGATGAGCCCAAAGCGTAAAAATGCGTTTTGGGCTCATAAATCTTTTATCAATTGATTGCCAACGGGAAAAGAATGGTATATACTTAACTATATTGCATTTATAAATATAAAAACTAAAAG
>CACYDA010000195.1 GCA_902773095.1 uncultured Lachnospiraceae bacterium
ACAGCCGGTACGACCTGCACAGCCGGCTCAACCGGCATATCAACAGCAACCGGCATATCAGCAGCAAACGTATCAGCAACCGACATATACAAGACCACAGCCGCAGCCACAGCAGCCTGAAAAAAAAGGTGGTTTCTTCAAATCAACATTTAAGAAGCTTGTTAAATTACAGTTAGGAAGAGTAAGATTTGAGTATACGGTTACTGAGCTGGATGTTGAACATATGGATATCGGTAACATCAAAGTTCTTGAAGAGTGTTATGATTTGAGAAAGCTGATATTGAATAATAATATGTTAGATGATCTGACACCACTTAGAAATTGTACTAAGTTGGAGCATCTTGCATTGAAGAATACGCTTGTTTCAAATTTATCGCCTATTTCAAATTGTACAAATTTGAGATATCTTGATTTGTGGGGAACAAGAGTAACAGAGTTATATGATATCTATAATTTAAGTAATCTGAAATATTTATGTGTGAAAAATACAGATATTAGACCTGCACAGATTGAAGATTTTAAGAAACATGTTCCGAATTGTGTAGTTGAACAGTAAATTTGTATTATGTGCTTATTGATATGCCATAAGGTGGTGACATCTTATGGCATATTTTTGAAATTTAATATGATCAGCCTAGAAGATTGATTTGAGAAAAATATGTAAAAGAGAGGTTTGAAAATGTTCCGGGAATTAAAGAGTCGTGTTTTTAAGAACAGATTGACTTTGATTATTTGTTTATTGTAATAGGTATTTGATTTTTTGCAATGACGATGTTTAACAGAGATTTCAACAGATTTTTAAGTATTTCTTATTATAATCCGGCATACAATGGCAATAATCAGAATAGTATGCGAATCCATACGGAACCGGCAATGAAAACAATGCCTATAATCCATATGGAGATAATCAAAATAACAGATATGATCCGTTTTAAGACTGTTCATAATAATAGAAAATGGCATGGAGGTAGAAATGAATAATCACTTTGTAAAAGATATCAAAAATGAAATTACAAAAGCGGTAGTGGGTAAAGATGAAATCATTGAACAAGTTCTCGCTGCAATTTTTGCGGGCGGACATGTTTTATTAGAGGACGTGCCGGGGGTAGGTAAAACGACTCTTGCATTGGCGTTTTCAAGAGCACTTTCCCTTGACTACAGACGAATACAGTTTACACCCGATGTACTCCCGTCAGATGTGGTTGGTTTTTCAATGTTTAATAAGAAAATCAATGATTTTGAGTTTCGTGAAGGGGCAGCTATGTGTAATATTTTATTAGCGGACGAGATTAACAGAACTTCACCAAAGACACAGGCTGCATTGTTAGAAGTGATGGAGGAAGCAAAGGTGACTGTCGACGGAGTTACTCATTTTCTTCCGAATCCTTTCATTGTTATTGCAACACAGAATCCTATGGGATATGTGGGTACACAAAAGCTTCCGGAGTCACAGTTAGACAGATTTATGATCAGATTGTCAATGGGATATCCGGATAAACAAAGTGAAATGGATATCTATAATGGTAAAAGTAATGCTGCGCTTGATCAGGTTCAGGAAGTGATAGGAATTGATCAGATTAAAGAAATCAGGTCAAGAGTGGGAAATGTAAGAGTGGATGACAAACTGATGGAGTATCTCATTACATTTGTTAGAAGCAGCAGAGAAAATGAATTAATCTCACTAGGGATTAGTCCAAGAGGTGGTATTGCACTGATCAAAATGGCGAAAAGCCGGGCATTAATGGATGAAAGAGATTATGTGGTTCCGGAAGATATTATTAACAGTATAGAAGCAGTTGCTACCCATAGAATTGTACTGAGTTCAAAAGCAAAAGCAAACGGATATAATGAGAAGATGATTATTGAGGAGATGAAAAATGCACTTGTTATTCCATAAAGTATGCATGATTTGATTGATACACTGTATGAAATTTATGAATGGAAACAGGATATGTAGATGGAAATCTGCATCAGTTTAAATACATCATGGAGGTCGGTTGTATGGTTAGTAAATGGATAAACTATGTAAGTATGGTCTTATTAGTTGCATTTGGCTTGATTTTTTACCATCACTATGCATTGATGATTATGCTTATCTTTATGTTAGTGGCTCCTGTCGTTTCGTATGTTGCTACAAGGAAGAATATTGATAAATTCATCATTACGGTAGAGGCAAAAAAAACATCCATTGGTAAAAAGATACCGGTTGATATTTGCTTTCATGTAGAAAATGAATCATTGCTGCCGGTGGAAGAGGTAAAGATACAAGTGAGTCTTTGTAATTGTTTTTTTGAAAATGATGAAGAATATGAACTGATCATACCTGCCATTCCAAAAAAAACGAGGACAGCAACAATCTCTGTCAAAGGAATATACTGTGGAAGAATGATTGCAAGGATTCATAATGTGACGATTTATGATGTGTTTGGTCTGTTTCAGTTTAAAAAAGAAATCAACAATGCAGCGGAAATATATATTATGCCCTCTAAATCAAGCGAATTTGAAAATGTACAGATGTCTACACTGGGTGTGACTGAGGATGAGGAACTTCAGATGAAAAAAGGTGATGATGTTTCGCAGATTTCAGAAATAAGAAACTATATTCCTGGGGACAAGCTGCAAAATATTCATTGGAAGCTTAGTGCTAAAAACGATGAATTACAGGTAAAGGAATTCAGTTTGCCGTTTTCGGAAGATGTAATCATGCTTGTTGAGCTGTATGTGGATCAGCAAAATCCATTTATTTTTGATCGGTTGCTTGAAAATTTGTATGCATTTTCAAGAGATTTACTAAAACAGGGAAGAAAGTTCAATCTTGTATGGAAAGATAATGATTATGATCTGAAGACAATTGAAGTGTATAACGATGACGATTTAAATACGGGAATTAGAGAAATCTATTTTGCAGATGTTCAGAAAATGAATGGAATGACATATCATCTATATACATCCATTCATTCAGAAATGAAGGGAACAGTTTTGTATATGTCTGACAAAAATGTAGACATTAAGACAGGTACAAAACTGGACATTGGTGACGAAGGGGTGATGCTGACATGTCTAAATTAGGCGAGAAGGTGAAGAATATTTTTTTCCGTAAGAGAAGAGAAAGAGAACTTCGGCTATTAAGTGAACACTTGCATCGTACCGGTATGGAAATTATTAATACCCCGGATATGGATGGCTCTGCCAGAATTCAGGCGATTCTTACGAATGCCTTGATTAATTTTCTGGTTGTTGTAGGAGCAATGGGATGTTTTTTAAATGCATTTGATATCAAATGTAATATGCCGCTTGTGATTTTTGCTTCAGTCATTATCGCATTATATACATCATTTTTGTATTATAATACAATTGTAAAAGTGTTGGGGTACATTGCAGGATATGTGGGTTTTATGTATGGCATTTTTAATATGGGCTTTTTGATACGTGGTGGTTTTGCCTATATCTGTAACCATATGATGGAATTTTTAGAAACAGAATTCGGACTTCCAATTGAGAGAAGCTATGATGTATATGGATATGCAGAAAAAAGTTCTGTTACAATCTGTATGATTTTTATTGTATTTGCAACAATGTTAATCCTTAATATGGCAATCTCTGAGTCAAAAGGTTTTGCACTGGTATTTGTATTTACATTTCCGGTTGTCCAGATGGCAATGTATTTTGATTTAAGTATCAATATATGGTATTTTGCAATGTATCTGGCAGGAGTGCTGGGAGTTTATTTCCTTAGAAATTCAACACATTACCATATTGAAAGCAAAAAGAGGAAGGGGTATGTTAAAAGAAAAAGGAAGAATAAGGTGGTTTATGATTATGTCAGTGATGGCAAATACTCTTTGAGTTTTATTTCAATGATACTGATCAGTATTGTTATTTTCGTATTATTTGCCAGCATAATCTATCCTCAGAAAAAATTCAGCATGAGTACAAGATATGATGAATTGAAAAACAATACCAGAGAGTTTACAAGAAGAGTGGCTCTTGTTGGATTCTGGGGAATGTTTAATCCGGATGGAAGTGCCGGAGGCGTAGGCAGGAGCAAGATGGGTCAGTCAAAATATGTACAGTTGGATTATGAGACGGATTTGATTGCCAGAACGGCTATTGACCAGAATGAAAATTCGATGTATCTGAAGTCGTTTCATGGAACATTTTATGATGATGCTTATTGGGAAACAATCAGCGAACATAAGGGAGATGTTCCAAAACTTGACGATTACGGACTTGACAAGAGAAATGATCTTGAAAATCTCACTACAGATTTGAATGAAAAAGTTTATGATGGAGCATTTCTTGGTGAGAGAAAAAAGATTGAGATTGTTAATCTTGGAGCAACATCGTCCTATTCCTATCTTCCATATTATACTACTGGTAATCTTAAAAATGTGATTAACTATGTGAATGATGATGAGACAGTAGGAGGACTTGCAAGATATTATATGCATAGTCTGTATTATAGCCCGCTTTATACTATTTATTCTGTAGACAAGTTGAAACAAAGCGTTCAGGAACAAAAGCAAGAAAAGTATGAAAAGGCAGTGGAGGATAATGATAAAGAAGTAATCAAGCTGTTAGAGACAGAAGAAAGATATTCGGAATATGTCCATGATGTATATATGGATGTTCCTAAGAAAAATGAAGATGTAATCAAATCGTTTTGTGACAGGTATGAGCTTAAACCGGATAGTGAGTATATTGTTGAAAAATTATCATATATTTTTATGGAAGACTATGAATATACATTGATGCCGGGAGTGACACCATCCAATAAAGAATTTGTTAATTATTTTCTGGATGAATCAAAGAAGGGATATTGCATGTACTTTGCTACAGCATCGACTTTGATTTTCAGATATCTGGGGATTCCGGCGAGGTTTACCGGTGGGTATGTCTACTGGCAGGAAGACTATTTAGGTGGGAAAAAGATAGAGAATGGTAATAGCAGTCAGGCTGATCAATGGACAAATTATTTTGATAATGAGAACTATCCGTATGGAGTTCAGGAATATGAGTTTGATGACAGTCAGGCTCATGCATGGGTCGAAATCTATATTGACGGATTTGGATGGATTCCTGTAGATACGACTCCGACAGGCAGTAGTGATGAAGAGGAAGAGCCTGAAGAAAATACTAATATCATGAATTTCTTTGCCAACAATGTGTTTACTTCACAAAACATGAAAAATGTAAGAAGGGCATCTATTGGAGCATTTTTTACAATTATCGTTGGTGCCCTGATGATTCTTGTATTATATATTATAGTTGGGATATTTGTGAGAATTAGGCGCAAAAAGAGCCGATCTGCAATAAAATTATATGATTATTTGAGTAAATGTGTTTCGTATATCGGAGTAAAAAGGCATCCATCCATGTCTTATGCAGAATATGGAGAAAAGATAATAGAATACAATATAATGGTTGAAGAAAAAATTTTAATGGTAAACCGAATTCTTGAAAAAGAAAAGTTTTCAGGTGTGATGCCTGACAATCGTGAAATAGATTATATTTCAAAGCAGGTAAACGAAACCTCACTTAAAATATACACAGAACTAAAATGGTATAAAAAAATAGTGTACCGCTATGTGAAATGGCTGTAAGCGATGCATACGAATTATACCGCAAAGCCCCTTTGAAAAACAACCAAACTATGATATAATTTGCAATGAGGTGGCGCACCGAAGGTGCGACGGAGTCCTGATTGCAAGAAATGAGGGAATAAATGTATAACCGGAGATACAGACACATAGCAAAAAAACAACAACTCCGGATGAAAGGAAAATTATGACAAAGATAAGAACAAGATTTGCCCCAAGTCCTACAGGAAGGATGCATGTGGGGAATTTAAGAACAGCACTTTATGAATATCTCATAGCCAAACATGAAGGTGGAGATTTTATTTTAAGAATTGAAGACACAGATCAGGAACGGTTTTATGAAGGTGCGCTTGAGATTATATATAATACCATGGAAAAAGCAGGACTATCGCATGATGAAGGACCTGATAAAGATGGAGGAGTTGGTCCGTATGTGCAGTCTGAGAGACAGAAGAGCGGAATCTATCTGGAATATGCAAAAAAACTGATTGAAAAAGGAGAAGCTTATTATTGTTTCTGCGATGAAAACAGACTTGCGTCGCTCAAACAGGTAATTGGTGACAAAGAAATCGTTGTCTATGACAAACATTGTCTCCATCTGTCGAAAGAAGAGATTGAAGAAAAGTTAAACAGTGGTGTTCCGTATGTAATCAGACAGAACAATCCAAAAGAAGGACAGACCACATTCCATGATGATATTTATGGTGATATAACAGTAGAAAATGAAGAATTAGATGACATGATTCTGATTAAATCGGACGGATTTCCGACATACAATTTTGCAAATGTAATTGATGATCATCTCATGAATATCACTCATGTAGTGAGGGGAAATGAATATATTTCATCATCTCCGAAATATCAGCGATTATATGATGCGTTTGGATGGGAATCGCCGAAGTATATCCATTTACCGTTAATTACAGATGAAAACCATAAAAAACTGTCAAAAAGAAGTGGACATTCCTCATTTGAAGATTTGTTAGAACAGGGATTTATTCCTGAAGCAATCGTAAATTATATTGCACTTTTAGGTTGGAGTCCTGAGGACAATGAAGAAATTATGTCTCTTGAGGAGCTGATTCAAAAATTTGATTACAGACACATTAATAAATCACCGGCCGTTTTTGATATTGTAAAGTTAAAATGGATGAATGGTGAATATTTAAAGGCAATGGAAAATGAAAAATTTTATGAAATTGCAATGCCTTATATCAAAGAAACAGTCAAAAAAGATCTCAATTTAAAGAAGATATTAGATCTTGTGAAAACACGTATAGAGATACTTCCGGATATTGCTGACCATGTGGATTTCTTTGAGGAACTACCGGATTATGATATCGCAATGTACACTCACAAGAAAATGAAAACAAACTCAGAGAATTCGTTAGAAGTATTAAGGGATCTTCTTCCGATTCTGGAAGCACATGATGATTATAGTATTGATTCGCTTCATGAATTGATCATGAAGTATATTGCCGGGAAGGGAATAAAAAATGGACAGGGATTGTGGCCGGTAAGAACGGCGGTTTCCGGAAAGCAAATGACCCCTGGTGGTGCATTTGAGATTATGGAAATTTTAGGAAAACAAGAATCTTTAAGAAGAATAAAAATAGGAATTGAAAAACTTGAGCAGGCAGTTTAGTAAATCACAAAGTGAGGCAGTAAATCATTATACGGGACCATGCATGGTACTTGCTGGTCCCGGTTCAGGAAAAACACTTGTCATTACTCACAGAACAAAATATTTAATACAAAAGTATAATGTAAATCCGTCGAATATTCTTGTGATTACATTCACAAAGGCGGCGGCAAGAGAAATGCAGGAAAGGTTTATCAGAATAATGGACGACAGGAGTCTGCCGGTTTCATTTGGTACCTTTCATGCAGTTTTTTTTAAGATTTTAAAATACTCTTATCACTATAGTGCTGAGAACATTTTACGTGAAGAAGAAAAGTATCATATCATTAATGAACTCATCAATCAGGAAAAACTTGACATTGAGGATGAAAAGGAATTTGCTTCTTCTATTATATCAGAAATTAGTAATGTGAAGGGGGATATGATTGATTTAGGTCACTATTATTCAAAAAACTGCAGTGATGAGGTCTTTAAAAGACTTTATTCGAAATACGATGCAGTATTGAGAAAAAAGAATAAAATAGATTTTGATGATATGCTGATTATGTGTTACGAATTATTAAGTCAGCGAAAGGATATACTTGCAGCATGGCAGGCGAAATACCGATTCATATTAATAGATGAATTTCAGGATATCAACAGAGTGCAGTATGAAGTGATCAAACTGCTTGCAAAGCCACAAAACAACCTGTTTATTGTCGGTGATGATGATCAGTCAATCTATCGATTTCGAGGTGCAAGACCGGAAATCATGCTTCATTTTGAAAAGGATTATGAAGGCACTGTTAAAGTCGTACTTAATGAGAATTACAGGTGTACGGGAAATATTGTGAAAGCTTCCTGTAATTTAATTGCAAGGAATGAAAATCGGTTCCAAAAGATGATTAAGCCATCGAGGGATGAGGGAGTACCGGTTGAGTACCGGGAGTTTAAAAATGAATCAGAGGAAAACGATAGGATTATAAACGATATCAGAAATCATGTTGCAGCAGGTGGCAGATACAGCGATATCGCCATTTTGTTCCGAACAAATATAGGACCAAGATTTCTCGTGGAAAAGCTGATGGAATATAATATTCCGTTTCATATGAAGGATTCAATGCCAAATATCTATGAACATTTTATTGCTAAAGATATCATTAGTTATATCAGATTTGCACTTGGTAATAAAAGCAGATCAGATTTTCTCCGGATTATTAATAAGCCGAACAGATACATATCAAGGGAAGTCCTAAGAGAGGATACGGTTGAAATTGATCAGCTGATGAGATATTTCCATGACAAGATCTGGATGATTGAAAGGCTTGATAAATTGCAATTTGATTTAAGAATGATAAAACAGATGGCTCCGTATGCTGCGATCAATTATATTTTTCAAAGCGTTGGATATGACAAATATCTGGAAGAATATGCAGAGTATCGAAGAATGAAGCCGGAGGAACTTTATGAAATCAGGGATGAGCTGCTAATCGCATCAAAAGAATATAAAAGCTTTGATGAATGGTTTGAGCATATAGAGAACTATGGAGATGAACTGAAAAAGCAGGCTGAAATGAATTATCGTAAAGAGGATGCCATTGAGCTTGCTACCATGCATAGTGCAAAGGGATTGGAGTATAATATCGTTTATCTGATCGATGTGGTGGAAGGGGTAGTTCCACATTCAAAGGCAATTTTGGATGATGATCTGGAAGAAGAGCGGAGAATGTTTTATGTGGCAGTGACAAGAGCAAAAAACAGACTTCATGTATTCTCAATAAAAGAAAGGTTTAATAAAAAGGCGGATGTTTCCAGATTTGTAAAGGAAATGCGTACAATAAAGAAGGAAAATGTTAACAATGCTAATCAATAATCATGCTTAAAAATAAAAACAATGTAAATGAACAAAAATTAGTTGACTTATTAGTAAAATCATATAAAATATTTATGTATATATTTTTTTAAATTTAATTACAAAGGCATATGGAAGGAGAACATTGTGATTACGAGTAACAGTGGCGAAAGTCGCAGTAGAAACATGAAAAGCACAGAAGGAAAGGAAAGAAGAGAGACAAGAAACTATCGGGAAAATCGAAATGGCGAGAATCGTGATTCTAGGTCATACCGAAAAGAAGAAAGCGATGGTAACAGAGAACAACGGGAAAGGTATAAAAAGAATTCGGGCAGTAGTACCAAAGGAAACAGAGATTTTAAAGATGGAAGAGAGAATCGAAATGGCGGCAATGGTCAAAGAAGGGACTCGTATAAGAATGGAGAAGTTTCTGGTGCAAATAAGACATTTAAAAAGAAGATGACAGACAGAAACTATGGAAACCCATATGATAAAGATGATGATGATAATGTAAGACCACAAAAGAGGCAGCAGGTATCGAAAGATAACAAAGTAAAAGAGCAGCAACCGGATAAGATTGAGATTATCAACAGAATTGAAAAAGAAAAGAAAGCAATGAAAAAGAAACAGGCTGACAGGAAAAATTCAAAGCCTGCAAGAATGCAGACAAGACCGAAGCGTACGAACAATATCGACTGGACGAGAGAGTATGAAAATGGTTCATATGATGATGATGATTTAGATATGTATTTGTAAGAAATGTATAGCATTTGTGAGTCATCCTTTTTATATTTGATAATATCTATCAATGATTAGAGAAGAACTTATAATTTAGAGTTCTTCTCTTTAAGAATTACCTAAATTAGTTAAAATGTAAGGATGGATAAAAGTGTAGGAAGATTACATTTATAAACACATTAATAATCGCATCAATAACCGCGCAAAAGATAAGTGAGATTAAAAAACAAAAGTATTGTGAAGCGATGATTTTGAAATACAAAAAAAGGAAAATAGTGATAAGTATGAAAGGTTGATAGTTTAAATGTTGAGTGAAAGTTTAATTGAAAAATTAAATCAATATGGTCAGAATCATTTATTAAAGTATTATGATGAATTAGATGAACGACAAAAAGAAAACTATGAAAAACAGCTTGAAGAACTGGATTTTGAGTATGTTGAGATATTTAAGAATAAAAACAAAATCGGCAAAAATGCAGAAGATGTTTATTCCCCTTTAGAGGCTATGACAATAGAAGATATAGAGAAAAAAAGAGAGGTATTTGAAGCTGCCGGAATCCAGGCACTGAAAGAGTGTAAAGTAGGTGCGGTACTTTTAGCAGGTGGTCAGGGAACAAGACTTGGATTTGATAAGCCAAAGGGAATGTTTAATATAGGAGTTAATAAAGAAGTATATATTTTTGAAAGAATCATCACTAATATTTTAGAAGTAGTGAATATTACAGGCTGTTATATTCCGTTGTTTATCATGACAAGTGAGATTAATGACAAACAGACAAGAGCATTCTTTGAAGAGAAAAACTATTTTGGGTATGACAGGAATTATATCTTCTTCTTTGTTCAGAGTATGGCTCCTAGTATGAGTTTTGATGGAAAGTTTTATATGGAAGCGAAGGACAGGCTTTCTCTATCGCCAAATGGCAATGGCGGCTGGTTTTCTTCAATCATTAAGGCTGATCTGATTCATCAGATGGAAAGGATGGGAATTGAATGGCTGAATGTGTTTTCAGTGGATAATGTATTACAGAGAATCGCAGATCCTGTCTATGTAGGGGCAACAGTTTTATCAGGTTTTCCTTCATCAGCAAAAGTAGTGAAGAAAGCAAGACCGGATGAAAGAGTTGGTGTTATGTGCAGAAAGAACGGCAGGCCATCGATTGTTGAATATTATGAACTGCCCGATGAAATGATGCAGGCGAAAGACAGTAAAGGTGAGCCGGCATACAATTACGGCGTAATCCTGAATTATATGTTTAGAATCAAAGAGCTTTTAGATATTAACGGAAACAATCTGACAACGCATATTGTTAAGAAAAAGATTCCTTATTTAGATGAAGAGGGCGTATTGGTTGCTCCAGAGGAACCTAATGGCTACAAATTTGAGACATTGATTCTTGACATGATCAATATGCTTGATGACTGCCTTGTTTATGAGGTTGATCGAAAGAGGGAATTTGCTCCTGTAAAGAATAAAGAAGGTGTGGATTCCATCGATACAGCCAGGGAATTGTTACAATACAATGGTATAGAAATCTAATCAGGAAATTGAGTAAAAGAAAGGACACACAGAGAAATGAAAACATTGATTGACTTGATAGCAGAAAATGTAAAAGATGCATTTGTTTCGGCAGGATATGATGAAAAATATGCAAAGGTTACACTTTCTAACAGACCGGATTTGTGTGAATACCAGTGCAATGGTGCGATGGCAGCAGCAAAGGAATATAAAAAAGCACCGATTATGATCGCAGGAGAAGTTCTTGAGCATATTAAAGAGAAAGAGATGTTTAGCAGTATAGAGGCAGTGATGCCGGGATTTATTAATTTCAGCATTAGTAGTAGTTATCTTGCCGGATATATTAATGAAATGAATGAGGATGTGCTGTTAGGGTGTAATAAAGTTGACAATCCCAAAACAATCGTGATTGATTATGGTGGAGCTAATGTGGCAAAACCATTGCATGTCGGTCATTTAAGATCTGCGGTAATTGGTGAAAGCATCAAGAGAATGTTCAAATATCTTGGACATAAAGTGGTTGGAGATGTTCACCTTGGCGACTGGGGGCTTCAAATGGGACTCATTATCACTGAACTTCAGGAAAGAAAGCCGGATCTGGTCTATTTTGATGAGAATTATGACAACGAATATCCATCCGAGGCACCATTTACCATCAGCGAGTTAGAAGAGATTTATCCTTGTGCAAGCGCAAAATCAAAACAGGATGAAGCATTTAAGGAAAAAGCGCATATGGCAACATTGAGACTTCAGCAAGGTTATGCACCGTACAGAGCGATATGGAAGCATATATTGAATGTTTCGGTTGAAGATTTAAAAAAGAATTATGGCAATCTGAATGTGTCTTTTGATTTGTGGAAAGGCGAAAGTGATGCGGATGAATACATCCCTGAAATGATTGAAGTGTTAAAAGAAAAAAATCTGCTTCATGAGAGTGAAGGAGCAATGGTTGTTGATGTTGTGGAGGAAAGTGATACAAAAGAAGTACCCCCGTGTATTATTCAAAAATCAGACGGAGCCGCATTGTATGCAACCTCTGATCTTGCAACACTCGTCCAGAGGGAAAAGGATTATGATCCGGATATGGTTGTGTATGTGGTAGACAAACGTCAGGAAATGCATTTTACACAGGTATTCCGTGTGGCAAAAAAAGCGGGAATCGTAAAAGATGATACACAACTGGTGTTTAATGGATTTGGAACCATGAATGGCAAAGATGGAAAACCTTTTAAGACAAGAGAAGGCGGTGTAATGCGTCTCGAGAACCTGATGAAAGAGATTAATGATGCTGTGTTTGAAAAGATGATGGATAATCGTTCCATTTCTGAGGAAGAAGCAAGAAAGACAGCAGAAATTGTCGGACTTGCCGCGCTGAAGTATGGTGATTTATCAAATCAGGCAGCGAAAGATTATGTGTTTGATATTGAACGGTTTTCTTCATTCGAAGGGAATACAGGACCGTATATTCTTTATACGATTGTACGAATTAAGTCAATTCTTAATAAGTACCTTGAAGAGAATCAGATTGAAGATACTATGATTCTTGCACCGGAGGGAGATAGTGAGAAGGAATTAATGCTTTTGCTTGCAAGGTACAATGATGTGATTGAAAATGCCATTCAGGATTTGGCACCACACAAAATATGTGCTTATATTTATGAACTCTCAAATGCATTTAATAAGTTTTATCATGAAACTAAAATTCTCACATGTGAAGATGAGAAGAGAAAACGTAGTTATATCAACTTGATTTCTCTTGCAAAAAAAGGATTAGAAGAATGTATTGATTTGTTAGGATTTTCGGCACCGGACAGGATGTAGAAATCGCCTAAAGAATAAATAATATTTTAGAATAAATAGGATAGAACTCCAGAGTCAGTCGATTTTGGAGTTTTATTTTCTTAAAAAACTTTTATAGGGTATTGGAATATGCTATAATAGAAACAGAGTAGGACATATACAACATGCGTTACTTGAACTGGAGTTTCGCAGTTACCTAATTCTTTAAAAGGAATGGAAAGGAGTTTTTATGGAGAAGGTAAAACATCAAATCAGAAAAACAGCTGCTTTTTTGGCTGCTGTGTGTGTCATGTTTTCCCTATTTCAGGGAATGGTTTTTGTAGCAGCATACGCATCAGGCTATGAGGATCTGTCAGCACTCGATCAGTATGCGTATAGTGGAAATGACCTGGGCGCCACTTATACGAAATCATCAACAACCTTTAAGGTATGGGCACCGACAGCATCAAAAGTACAGTTGAAACGTTACAAGACAGGAAGTGATTCAGAAGAAGGAGCAGGAGTTATTGAGATCAAAGATATGGTAAAACAAGACCAGGGAGTCTGGTCAGTGACAGTTTCGGGTGATTTGGCGAATACTTATTATACCTATCTTGTGACGAATAATGGAGTGACAAAGGAGACAGTGGATATTTATGCAAAGTCTACCGGAGTGAACGGATTAAGAGGAATGGTAATTGATTTAGACAGCACCGATCCTATAGGATGGGAGAATGACAGCAGAGTAGAGTGTGAAAATCAGACAGATTCCATTATATGGGAGATTCATGTCAGAGACTTTTCATCTTCATCAGATTCAGGTATGACAAATAAAGGCAAGTTTCTTGCCTTTACAGAAACGGGAACAACCGTTAATGGAGATGGCGTGCATAAAACAGGAATTGACTATCTGGAAGATTTAGGAGTGACGCATGTACATTTATTACCTGTCTATGATTATGGCAGTGTAGATGAAACAAAACTTAGTACAGACCAGTTTAACTGGGGATATGATCCACTGAATTATAATACGCCGGAGGGTTCTTATTCAACCAATCCTTATGATGGAAATGTGAGAGTGAATGAGTTTAAACAGATGGTACAGTCATTACATAAAAAGAAGATTGGAGTCGTGATGGATGTGGTATATAATCATACATACGCAGGTTCTTCCGGTATCAATGACTGGTTTAACTTTACAGTTCCGGGGTATTATTACAGACAGACATCTACAGGAGCACTTTCAGACGCATCAGGTTGTGGCAATGAAACAGCCAGCGACAGGGCGATGTATCAGAAGTTTATGATCGATTCTGTAGTGTATTGGGCAACAGAATATCATATTGACGGTTTTAGATTTGACCTGATGGGAATTCATGATGTGGATACAATGAACAAAATAAGGGCAGCGCTTGATGAGATTGATCCGGATATTCTGATTTATGGGGAACCTTGGACAGCAGCAGCGACGACATCTCCGAAAAAAACAGCTGTACAGGGAAATATGTCTCTGGTTTCAGAAGAAGTAGCAGCGTTCAATGATAAGGTAAGAGACGCCATCAAAGGAAGCTGCTTTAATGCAGCTGATCAAGGATTTATTCAGGGTGCCGGCGGATTTGAGACGGCATTAAAGGGCGGAATCCAGGCAAGTTCTACCACGATGTCAGGTAGTTCAAAATGGTCAAAGCAGCCATCACAGACGGTTACCTATACATCAGCTCATGATAATTATACGTTGTATGATAAACTTGTGAAATCTGTAAAGGGCGGATATGGATATACAACAAGATATGAGGATCTTGTTGCAATGAATAAAATGGCAGGCGGCATCATTCTTACATCACAGGGAATGTCGTTTTTCCAGGCAGGGGAAGAATTTGCACGAAGCAAAAATGGAAATGACAACAGTTATAATGCTTCAACAGAGGTAAACCAACTCAAATGGTATAATACCATTACCTATCAGGATATTGTATCCTATTATAAAGGATTGATTCAGATTAGAAAGGCCTATGCGCCATTTCGGGATCCTTCCAATACAAGTAATGATACGATTTATTTTTCATGGGGAGATAATTGTCCGGCAAACGTTGTGGCTTTTACAATGTACAACAAATTAAGCACAGAAGGATGGAATTTTGCGGCAGTGATTCACAATGCAAACGGTTCTTCTAAAACGGTGAATCTCCAGACCTATGATGGTGTAACACTTCCATCACAATGGGTGATTGTTGCAGATGGCACGAATGCCGGAATACAGTCTTTGGGAATTACGGGAAGTACAGTTGAGGTACCGGCAAATTCTACGGTTGTCCTAATTGATAAAACGAGTTTTGATAATACGGTGATTTCTGAAAAATGTACCGTAAAAGTAAATCATATCATTGAAAACACAGGAACGGTTTATCAGACAGAAACCCTAAAGGGAAATGAAGGGGCATCCTATACAACATCGCCATTAGCAGAATTGACAGAAGAAGGATATACTGTTTCAAGAGTTTCCGGAAGTACTTCGGCCACTTTTACAAAAGCGGGTGCAACTGTTAATTACTATTATGAAATTGATGATTCAAAGATTGGAAAAGTGGTTTTGAAATATGTGGATCAGTCAGGAAAACAGCTGATTGGCAGTGAAACGTATACAGGACTGATCGGTAAATCATATAACTATGCACCAAAGGAAATCAATGGTTATACCTGCACAAGTGCAAATGCATCAGGTGTGTTCTCTGCTGACATTAAGACATATACGTTTGTATATGAAGAGATTACATTAAAGAGGGTGTATTTTGATAATGCATCTAACTGGTCAAATGTCAATGCATATATTTGGAAAAAAGGTACAAATACGAATGTGAAGAGTTGGCCGGGAGCTGCGATGAGTGTAGATGAAGACGGTGACTATTATGTCGACGTGGATGTGGCAGACGGTTTTAACTGTATTATCTTTAATAACGGAAGTGTGAAGACGAACGATTTGGATATTCCGATGACAAAGAGCAATCTGTATCATTATGCATCAGATACATGGACAGAATATAAAATTCCAACACCAGTCATCATTGAAGCAGGTTGGAAACCGGATGATAATGGAATGAAATATTTAAGAGCGGATGGAAGTTATGTGACAAATGAATGGGAAGAAATCGATGGAAACAGATATCATTTTGATGCGAACGGATATATGCAGACCGGCTGGTTCAAAGAAGGAAGTGATTATTATTATCTTGGCTCAAATGGTGTGATGGCAAGAGATGAATGGGTAGAAAATGAAAAGTATTATATTGGATCTGACGGAAAATGGGTAAAAGGAAAAACGAAAATCACAGAAGGCTGGAAGCAGGATCGCAAAGGATGGTGGTATCAGAATGCGGATGGAACCTATCCGAAAAATGCATGGAAACAGATTGGTGGAAAGTGGTATCATTTTGATGCGAGCGGATATATGCAGACCGGTTGGTATCAAGAAGGAAATGCTTATTACTACTTGAAGTCGAACGGTGCGATGGCAGCGGATGAATGGGTAGAAAATGGAAAATATTTCGTTGGTTCTGATGGAAAATGGGTGCCGGGAAAGACAACATTATCTGGTACATGGAAAAAGGATAGTAAAGGATATTGGTACCGGAATTCAGATGGAACCTATCCGAAAAATACATGGAAACAGATTGATGGAAAGTGGTATCATTTTGATGCGAACGGATATATGCAGACCGGTTGGTATCAAGAAGGAAATGTATGGTACTATTTAAAGAGTAGTGGAGCAATGGCGGTCAGTGAATGGGTTGACAATGGACAGTACTATATTGACAGTAAGGGACATTGGGTACAAAATTTGTAATTCGTTTGCTCTTGATTAGTAAGGCATTCACTTTTACTGACAAGTAGGGAACAAAATAAAAACGGTATCTATTTGTGAGATTATCACAAATAGATACCGTTTTAAATTGTAATATGCTTTATGATCATAATCGCACATTGAGTGATCCTTTAAAAGAATATTCCAATCATGTGGACGAATATATTATTCTTCATCATTGTCATCATTGTCATCATTTTCATCGTCTTCGCTGTCAG
>CACYDA010000196.1 GCA_902773095.1 uncultured Lachnospiraceae bacterium
CCGGAAGAAGCGCAGGAAAGTTTGTGGAAGACAGAGCCAAAACCGGAAGAGCAAGAATTATCAGCCGGTGCGATGTCAGCAACAGATTTGGCAAGAGAAGTGATGGCAGCATTAGATATAGGAGGCATAGAGGAAAAAGCGGAAGAATCCGGTGGTGTTTCAAATAAAATGGAACCAGTTCAGCCGGTACAGTCAGTTCAGCCGGTACAGTCAGTTCAGCCGGTACAGTTGCAGGAAGAACCCCCGCAGATTGTGGATGCGTCGGAAGTAAAAGGTGAAGAACGTTTAAAAATCAATTCACAGCCAAATAAGAATCAGAATGTTGAGATGGCAGAACTTGTTGAAGCGGGTGAAGAAGAAAAGAAAGATCCGGATGCATACGTAAGTGTAGGACATCGTATTCCTGAAAATTATAAAGACATGTTCAAAGATTTTGCAAGTACGGATACAATGGAAAGAGGAATAGCAGATACGTTGAATAACTTGATCAATTATTTTGTGATGGATGGAAGTTCTCAGACAAATAATCTTATTGTGACAGGTAATGCAAAATCCGGAAAGACAACACTTGGCTTAAGTATCATAAAAGCTTCAAACAGAGGAAGAAAGAGAAGTAAGAGAAGAGTTGCAAAAGTAAAAGCTACCGTACTGAATAAGAGAGGAGTAGCACCTGCAATGACGCAGATCATTGGAACGGATCTTATTATAGAGCAGGCCGGAAACCTGATGCCTAATACAATTAAGGATTTGATGGCGGCAATGAAAGGATATACAGAAGAAATGCTGATTGTATTGGAAGATGATAAGGCAGCAATTGACAGAATGTTAGACAACAATCCGGAACTTCTTTCATATTTCAATAACAGACTTGACATTGAAGAACTTGAAATTAATGATATGGTAAAAATTGCGAAGGAATATGCTGCAACCCGGTTTTATGAAATTGATGCCATGGGTGAGCTTGCATTGTCTGCAAGATTGAATGATATTAGTGGAACCAATCCTTTGATGTCAATCGAAGACATTCAGGAAGTAATTGATGAAGCAATAGAGCATGAGAAGAAGTTCTCATTTGGTAAGATCTTTGGAAAGATGAAGAAGGGTAAAGGTGAAATGTCTGTCTTGACGGAACAGGATTTCCAGTAAGTCAATGAATGCATTTCGTAAATTTTTAAGGTTAGATTCCGTATAGGGATCTAACCTTAGTTTTTAATAGGGAATTGAAACGTATCCTAGAAAAGTACATTGAGGCAGAAGGTATGAAGTAATAAATTTATGATTGATTATTAATGATGAATGTGTTATATTTTAAACGTAAAAATTAGCTTTAAATAAGTGATTTTAAGTTTATATATCGATGAAAGATAAATGTGAATGGAGGAAGTCATGGAAGTTTTAGAACTTAAGAAACAGGCAAACGAGATTAGAAAAGGGATTGTTACAGCAGTTCACAGTGCAAAATCAGGTCATCCGGGTGGTTCGCTTTCAGCAGCAGATTTAATGACATATCTGTATTTTGAGGAAATGAATATCAATCCTGAAAATCCTAAGATGGATAATCGCGACAGATTTGTATTATCAAAGGGACACGTTGCGCCGGCACTTTATTCTACATTGGCACACAGAGGATATTTTCCTGTTGAGGATTTGACAACGCTTAGAAAAGTAGGTTCTTATCTGCAGGGGCATCCTGATATGAAAGGAACGCCGGGGGTAGATATGTCAAGCGGTTCACTTGGACAGGGGATTTCTGTTGCCGTAGGAATGGCACTTTCTGCCAAATTATCAGGGGATGATTACAGAGTGTATACATTGCTTGGTGATGGTGAGATTCAGGAAGGTCAGGTATGGGAAGCTGCTATGTTTGCGGGATTTCGGAAATTGGACAATCTTGTAGTGATTGTGGATAATAACAACCTTCAGATTGATGGTCAGGTGGATGAAGTATGTTCTCCTTATCCGATTGACGAAAAGTTTAAGGCATTTAATTTCCATGTAATTAATATTGATGCGCATGACTTTGAAGAGATCAAATCAGCCTTTGATGAGGCTAGGAATGTTAAGGATCAGCCGACCGTCATTATTGCAAAGAGCATAAAAGGAAAAGGTGTTTCATTTATGGAGAATCAGGCAAAATGGCATGGCAGTGCTCCAAACGATGAGCAGTATAAACAGGCAATGGAAGATTTAGAGAAGGAAGGAGCAGCATTATGTCAGAAGTAATAAAGAAAGCAACGAGAGAAGGATACGGTGACGGACTTGTAGAGGTAGGTAAGGTATATGACAATCTAATCGTATTGGATGCTGACCTTGCCGAAGCAACAAAAACAAATATATTTAAAAAAGTGTTTCCAGATAGACATATTGATTGTGGAATCGCAGAGTCAAATATGATGGGAGTGGCTGCAGGTCTTGCAGCAACAGGAAAGGTTCCGTTTGCCAGTTCATTTGCCATGTTTTCAGCAGGAAGAGCCTTTGAACAGGTTCGAAATTCTATTGGATACCCTCATCTGAACGTAAAGATTGGTGCTACTCATGCAGGAATATCTGTAGGTGAAGATGGTGCAACACATCAGTGTAATGAGGATATCGCCCTTATGCGAACAATACCCGGTATGGTGATTCTTAATCCATCTGATTACGTAGAAGCAAAGGCAGCAGTGAAGGCGGCATATGAACATGATGGTCCATGCTACCTCCGATTTGGAAGATTGGCAGTACCTGTGATTAATGATAGAGAAGATTATCAATTTGAGATTGGTAAAGCGGTAACATTAAGAGAGGGTCAGGATGTCACAATCATAGCGACAGGACTTACCGTATCTACTTCATTAGAAGCAGCCGAACTACTTGCAAAGGATGGAATAGAGGCAAAAGTAATTAATATGCATACCATTAAGCCGATCGACCGGGAAGCAGTCATTGCAGCAGCAAAAGAAACAGGCAAAATTGTTACTGTTGAGGAGCATTCCGTGATTGGCGGACTTGGAAGTGCAGTATGCGATGTGCTTTCAGAGAATTATCCTGTCAAGGTGAAAAAGATTGGCATCAATGACAGATATGGAGAGTCAGGACCTGCTGTGGAATTAATTAAGAAGTATGGACTTGATGGCGATGGAATTTATCATGCAGTGAAAAAATTTTTGAACTAGTATATTGATTCGCACTGAAACTATGGACAAACGGTTTTGGTGCGAATTTTGTTTTACAGTCTGCTTATGCTTTTTGTGCACTATATACAACATGCGTTACTTGTACTAGAGTTTCGCAATTATCTAAGAAAAGAAATAGGAAAGGAGAATGGTGAGATGATGATAAAAAGAAATCTGCTTAATTGCATTGCGATCGTCAGTGTTATGTCGTTGTCATTATGTGGTTGTGGACGAACAGAAAAGCTGTCTGGGAAAAACGTGGAAACTAAGATGGCAGATCATATAATTGTGGATGA
>CACYDA010000197.1 GCA_902773095.1 uncultured Lachnospiraceae bacterium
ACAGTTACAAGTCTCGTTTGAGAGCCTTGTTACTTTACTAAAAAATCAAAACTATTATATCTAAGATGTTGTATTATTTGATTCATCTGCATCTGATTGATCAACATATATATAATAAAAAAGAGAGGGATAATTGCAGATAATTTTGCAATAGATAGGAAGATGAAAACAATTTTTCAATCAATCAAAACATTTAATTGGAGATTATGGCTGGCTCTTTTGACCACATTGTTTGTTCCGGCGCTTTATCAGACGGTACGGATATTCTTTCTGGGAGATATGCCCGCTGATTGGGGATTGAATATTGCTTCCCAGTTGTCATGGGTGAATTTACTCTATGAAATAATAGAAGAAGCTTTTATTATGCCATTATTTTTTTTGATGGGAAAATCAATCGATTCAAAGGAAGAATTAGAGAATAAAACGCGTACAGGGTTATTGATTAGCGGTGGTACCTATATGATTTTGTCGGCAATTATTATTATCTTTGCGAGAAAATTATGTGTTTGGATGGTCAGTGATTTGTCCACCATAGAGGCTACAGTCAACTATATCCGGTTGGAGAGTATTGGCTTCGCAATCAATATTTTTTCTAAATTCATGATTGTCGTGTTTGTTACCATTGGCAAAGAAATATATATGTATATACTTTTGGGAGTAAAAACAATTCTATCCATCGTATTAGATACGTTTTTGATTTCTGGCTTACCGATTTCTTTACAGATGGGAGTTAATGGAATCGCACTCAATAATATCCTTGGATCAGTGACGCTGGCAGCAGTGTCTGTTATTCTTTTGCAAAAAGAAGGCATTAGGATCTTTGGACGGAAAAAGCCGCAACTTCAATGGTTAAAGGAATATGGAAAAATTGGATTGTTTTCAGGTTTGGAGTCTTTTGTCAGAAATATTGCATTTATGATGATGGTTTCCAGATTGGTCAATGTGATTGCACAGCAGGGAACTTATTGGGTTGCGAATAATTTCATTTGGACGTGGTTGTTATTGCCAACAACGGCTTTGTATGACGTAATTAAAAAAGAAACTGCACAGAATAAAGATAATATCAAAATTAAAACAAAAGGTTATATCGTTATGTCCATATTGTGTAGTGTTCTTTGGTTTGTGACGATACCTCTTTGGAAACCGTTTATTCATTATGTTCTCAACAATGATTCATATGAAACGATTTATCATGTCGTATTGATACAATCAGGTTTTTATATTATTTATATATTGAATTGCATATGTGATGGTACATTGTATGGGCGTGGAAAGACAGATTATCTACTAGTGGAAAGCGTATTTACGAATGGCATTTATTATGTCTTGATGTTTATCTTGTGGAAAACAGGGATATGGATTCCTACACTGACAGGCATTGCACTTATGTTTGGCATAGGTATGGCGGTTGATTTTTTACCGACGATAGGTTGTTATCTCTATCTGCTAAAAAAAGAAAATATTTTATAAACTCATATTGTTACATAAAAGGAATATGAAAAACAGAAAAAAGAAGAGCGCAAGCCGGTATTTGAAGCTATATATAAAATGAAAAACAAAGGGAGGAGTAATTGATGGATGAAACACTTGATTATTATGACAACAATGCCATGATTTTTGCAGAAAGAACCAGAGATCTTGAGTTTTCAGAAGTTGAGGACAAGTTTTTATCTTTGTTGCCGAAAGGGGGCTTCTTGCTTGATTTTGGCTGTGGTTCTGGTCGTGACACGAAATACTTTATCAAGAATGGTTTTACAGTGGATGCCACAGATGGCTCTGAAAAACTTTGTAGGATTGCAGAAATAAATACCGGAATCAAGGTAAAGAGGATGCTTTTTTCAGAACTTGATGAAGATTCAAAATATGATGGCATATGGGCATGTGCCTCTATCCTTCACTTGCCGAAGAGGGAGCTTAGGTCAGTATTTGAAAAGATGCTCAAAGCGGTAAAGCCTTTAGGCTATATCTATACATCGTTTAAATATAGTGAGTTTGAGGGGGTTAGAGGAGACAGATATTTTACGGATTTTACATCGGAAACATTCCAGAGTTTCATTGTTGATATTTCAAATGTTAAAGTAAAAGAGGAGTGGGTATCTGAGGATGTCCGTCCCGGCAGAGGTGATGAAAAGTGGTTGAATTTGATTCTTTTGAGGTCGGACACAGTCTGAGCATTAATAGAAATTACTATAATGCACTGGATATTGAGGGATTCTCATATATGATGAAAGATCCTTCTTATTGCTATAAATTCTATTGGCTGGAAGCAATAGTCAAGCTTATTTCCGAAAATATCCACAAGACGACTTTTGACACTGTGATCAATGAGATGATATGCAATGCATGGTATTCTGTAAGAGAATTCCACATTCATTTATCAGGTATGCAGGCTGATGGACAGGTTCGTGATGGTTTAGAGCGCGCAGTCATGAGACTAACGGAGCTTTCTGCTCTTCCTGCGAATGCCTCCAGAGTAGAAATCAAGAATGCGATCAAGGACTATGATAAGGAACTAAAAGATGCGAAGGAACAACTTACCAATATGGTGCCGTACAGGGCACTTTCAGGATTTTTTAAAAAAGCTGATTCAGTTGTTGATTGGGGAAGTGTTAAAAGGATTACAGCCTATATTGAGTATGTTAATCGAGATGTAGTATTGTTGCCCTATACGCTTGGAGAATCCCCAAAATTGAAGAAGGAAATATATTTCCAACAATCATGGATGGAAATGATTCAGGATAATACGGTTTCGATTCTTGGATGGATTCAATATGAAAAATTGAGATGGTTGCAGAACAATAATCCTGAGGTGCCTGGTTTGGTATATAAATTGGCACCTATGGATGAAAAAATGAGAAAACTAAATAAAGTTAGAAAACTGTGGGATGGAATTCTCGCAATCGGTGAAGTTCGAGATGTATTTACCGGAAATCCGGTGATGATACAACACTATGATGTGGATCATTTTATCCCATGGTCGTTTGTGATGAACGATGAACTTTGGAATTTAATGCCAATGGATTCATCCCTCAATTCTGCAAAAAACAATCGGCTGCCAAAGTGGAATCCGTTTTTTATAAGATTTGCGACGAACCAATTTATGTTATATCGCTATATTCATGAAAAGAGCGAAATACATAAACTATTTGAGGCTTGTTACCGTGATAATATGCATTCGATTTGGGCTGGATGTGAATTGTATCGTAAGGGGAATACAAAAGAGGAGTTCTTTTGTATTTTGGAAAAGAATATGCAACCGGTTTATGACTCTGCCAGAAGGCAAGGATACGAGGTGTGGAGTCGGAATTAGAGATATTTCCAGCGATTTGTATCACGAGAAATATTATCGATAACTGGCACTGATTTCTGTCGGTAGAATGATAAAAGGACATATGTATTTTATGATAATAATTCAAAAATCAGCTTTTAAACATGCATTGATAGACTATTAGAATGAATGTAAAAAGTTTCGTCAGGAGGGAAAATTATGGGAGAATACTATTGTTGGGTTAATGTTGATAAAAAAGAATATATATGTCCGTGTGATTTTGATTATGGAAACAAGTTTCACGAATCAATGCATAAGGATAGTGTTCCACTCCATGCGCTTCACAGTCTGTTGGCAGGAGAGTGGAAAGGAAATCGAATTGTTTGGTTTGGAGATGAATGTCTGGTTCCAAAGAATTCTACGAACAGTGTTCTTCAAATTCTTTATAGTCAGTCAGTAGAATTTGGATATCCAGAGGATGCTTTTGACACCATTATAGAGTCATATAGGAATGTGTCATGTTTTTTCAGAGAAGCGGAAAAGGTTGTTCGTGAAGAGATAGAGTTATATCGAAAGGAAGGTACAAGTGAAGATTATAATGAGTATGGAATTGACTTTGAAAACCCATATGAAGGGTTGTTTTTAAAGACTGGAAAAAGATATAAATATACGATTAACCATATAAAAAAAATCTATTATTCACTTGAAGAGACAGATATTCTTTTTCTGGATCATTCAAAAAATGATTATTCTGATCCATTGCCAATTCTAATGGGGTATGGAAGAGTTACCAAGCCTGGAGAATGGCTTGGAGATGTGATAGGTGTTTCTGATCAATGCCCCGAAGGGTATTCACTAATAAAGGAACTCTATGTGGATTGGTAATCATTGTGACAATGCATATGCTCAAACAACCTCTAAATGGGTGTTTATGTGTCAGTGAAAGCCACGTAATGCTTTTACAGAGATATTTCCTTTAAGCGATTCTGAAAAAATAAAAAAATAGCTATCTTTATGAAAAAATATGATTGTACATAATAGGAAGAAGCTTTGGTTTAGTGATGCTATGTGTATTTGGC
>CACYDA010000198.1 GCA_902773095.1 uncultured Lachnospiraceae bacterium
ACAATTTCTATAAAAAAAAAAAAAAAAAGCAGTGTTTTTATCCTTTGAGAATAGAGTCGCCATCAATGCATAACTTAAAAATAACAAAAATAACAGATCCTGTTTATTATTCCGAAAATAGGCTTTCACTCCACTATTCCCGACACCAACGGATTTTATGATCACCGTCATGATTGCAAAAATAATCATAACATATCCTACATTATTAAAATAGGCAATCATTTGATCTAACGACTGGTGTCTTGTCATATATCTTGTCACCGTTTCAAAAACAATCATCAATAATACAAGACATATCATGATGGCAGAACCTGTCTCATAAAATGCAGGCGGCAATACTTCATATATTTCTTTTATATTCTTGCATTTTTTCAATTTTTCAAATGTTTCTCTCATCATCATTATCCCTCTTGATAAAATAAAATTTATTTATCACAAAGTCTGCGCCTCATCTTTTTTTATCTGTGCTATATAATAATTTCATAATAATCGGTGTGATCAGAGACGAAGTAATGATCAAAAGAATCACCGTTGTGAAATAGGCGGAATCTATCATATTGACACCTAATCCTTTCTGGGCTACAATCAGTGCCACTTCGCCTCTTGTCATCATTCCGACACCGATCTTTATACAATCTTTATTTTTAAAACGGCATATTTTCGCCACGATTCCACATCCGATAATTTTTGTCATCAATGCCACCACTACAAAAATCACCGAAAAAATAATCATACTGCTTGAAACGTTACTGATATTCGTTTTTAAACCAATACTGGCAAAGAAGATCGGTCCAAATAACATATAGGAACTAATATCCATTTTCTCTGCAATATAATCGGAATCCTTAATGTTGCAAAGAATAATACCTGCAACAAATGCCCCTGTAATATCAGCTATTCCAAAATATTTTTCCGCAACATATGCCATTGCAAAACAGAGTGTCAGTCCAAAAATAGGAATTCTTCTGCTATGCGGCCATATAGCATCCATGTATTTAAAAATATAATATACAATGATTCCTACACCGATCGCAAAAAGAAAGAAAAGTGCCGTGTTACTTACCACTTTTCCCGGTTCTACACTTGCACTTTTAAATCCAATCACAAATGTGAGCACAATAATTCCAATGATATCATCCACAATTGCTGCGCTTAATATGGTAGTTCCCACTTCGCCTTTCAGTTTTCCTAATTCTTTTAACGTTTCAACAGTAATACTTACAGATGTAGCCGTCATAATGACACCGATAAACACCGCTTCATAAAATTGATCACTGCCTTTTGGTGCAAACCCATAATAAGCGCTGTATGCAAGATACCCGCCCAGAAGTGGAACAGCGACCCCGGAGCAGGCAATCAATACTGCTTTCGGCCCTGTTTTGATCAAATCTCTTAAATTCGTTCCGAGACCCGCATTAAACATCAACATTAACACACCAATTTCAGCCATCATTGCCAAAAAAACACTCTGCTCAACAATTCCAAAAATACTTGGACCAATCAGAAGTCCTGCAATGATTTCTCCTACTACCATAGGCGCATTGAATTTTTTTGCAATGATTCCACAGCTTTTTGCCGCAATAATAATAATCGCTAAATCTTTGAATATCTCATATGTTTCCATTTTTTCTCTCCTTACTATTGTACATCTTTCATTATTCTATCACAATTCTTTCACATGTCAACTTCCTTTCAGAAGGGCATATGATATCAGGTATTACGTTATAATTCAAGAGCTTTACGCAATTTATAGAGTGCTTTTTTTTCTATTCGACTAACATAACTTCTTGAAATATTCATCTGTTTTGCCACTTCACGCTGTGTATATTCTTCTTCCCCATTTAGTCCATAGCGTTTTATCATAATATTTTTTTCTTTTTCATTCAACACTTCAAAGACTGCTTTCCTAAGTCTGCGTATATCATCCTCCAATTCACACTGTTCATCGATCAATTTTTCTTCACTCTCAATCACATCATACAAACTAATTTCGTTCCCATCGCCATCCGATCCGATCGGTTCATACAACGAAATCTCCTTTAGTTTCTTTTTATCACTTCTCAGCATCATCAAAAGTTCATTATCTATGCAACGTGCGGCATATGTTGACAATTTACCTTTTTCACCATCAAAACTTGATACTGCCTTAATCAGTCCGATTGTACCGATAGAAATCAGCTCCTCCAGATTTCTGTTCGTATCTGTATTGATATATTTTTTCACAACATACGCAACAAGTCTTAAATTGCGTTCCACCAGAATGTCTTTTGCCCTTTGGTCACCATCTTTAAAGCATTTTAAATAATACTCTTCCTCCTCACAGCTAAGCGGTTCCATGAATGTTTTCAAAGAAAGCACCTCAAAGCATTTTAATATAATTTATGTTTTGAGGTGTCTTAAAGTGCATTTCCAAATAATTTTTATTTACCTGTTATCTTTTCTTCTGATAATATCATAATCATCCAACGTTGTTCCAAGATTAATAAAGAGTTTCTGCCTCGGATGAGGAGCCGATTCGAGTTTGTTACCATCTTCATCAAAAATTTCTAAAACTTTCACTAATATATTTCTCCTGTCGGGTTTCATAATTTCCACTTCTTCCCCAACAGAAAATTTATTTCTTTGTTCTATCTGGTATAAAATCGTATCATGATTCGATTCACCGGTATTTTCTACAATAATGCGATCTTGTGTTTCACTATCTTTTCCGGCATTTACAAACAAATCTTTCTTTTTGATGTTTCCATTCACAAGACCTAAATACGTATACTCTTTACTGTATGTATTACTGTCGTAAATCTGCGTGTTTTCATTAGGTTTTCCATAAAAGAATCCGGTTGTATACTGCCTGTATGTACATTTTGAAATTTCTTCCCGGTAAATCGGTAATGATGCTTCATAGAGCTTTTCATCCTTTTTATAATCATCTAATGCCATTCGATATGTTCTTGCAACTGTAGCCACATACAGAGCTGTTTTCATTCTTCCTTCAATTTTCAAACTATCTACCCCTGCATCAATCAAATCAGGAATGTGCTCTATCATACACAAATCTTTAGAGTTAAACAGATACGTTCCTCTCTCGTTTTCATATACCGGCATATATTCTCCCGGTCTCGACTCTTCCACAACAGAATACTTCCATCTGCACGGATGCGTACATGCTCCCTGGTTGGCATCTCTTCCAGCCATAAAACTGCTAAGAAGGCATCTTCCTGAATAGGAGATACACATTGCCCCATGAACAAACGTCTCTATTTCCATTTCTTTCGGAATTTTTTCTCTGATTTCTTTAATCTCGTCTAACGACAATTCTCTCGCTGTGACAACACGTGTTGCTCCCTGCCGATACCAGAAATTAAATGTCCCATAATTCGTATTATTTGCCTGAGTACTGATATGGATATCAACAGAAGGCAACACTTCTTTTGCAATCGTAAAAAGCGCAGGATCTGAAATAATAAGTGCATCCATTTTCACATTCTTCAGTTCTTCAAAATATAGATACGCTTCCTCTAAATCTCTGTTATGAGCCAGTATGTTTGCCGTGACATAAACCTTCACTCCGTGCTCATGGGCAAATCTCACGCCTTCTTTCATCTCTTCTATTGTAAAATTTTTAGCTTTCGCACGAAGTCCAAAGGCTTCCCCACCAATATAAACCGCATCAGCTCCAAATATTACCGCTACTTTTAACACTTCCAGACTGCTTGCAGGAATCAAAAGTTCAGGATGTCTGCTCTTTTCACAGACAGTATTCAACTCATCCATTTTTGTTCTCCTTTCGAACACTCATCGATATTCCATCACCAATTGGTACAATAGTTGTTTCAAGTTCTTTCATATTTTTCACAGTATATAAATACTCTCTCATTCTGGAATGAATGGTTCTGTTACGCCTGTCAACTGCAAAACGACTTTCAATCAACTCTCCCTCTTGCAATACATTATCAGCAATGATTACCGCGCCTTCTTTCGTCATCTTTAGTATCCGTTCCATATAAGATAAATATTGTGATTTTGCAGCATCAATAAACACGAATTCAAAATATTTCTGCTGACTGACAAGCAAATCAAGATACTCTGTCGCATCTCCCTCTAACAGAGTAATCTTCTCCTCAAATCCTGCTTTTTTGATATTCTCTTTTGCAATCGGTATTCTTTTATCATAATTTTCAATTGTTGTGATATGGCAGTTTTGCGGCATGCAATCTGCCATAATAATCGCAGAATATCCGATCGCTGCACCAATCTCTAAAATATTTTTAGGGTTACGAATCCCAATCATAACCCTTAAAAAACTTTCCATTTCTTTTCTGATGATTGGCACATCTGTTTCATGTGCCATTTTTTCTATTTCATCATATACGCTTCCATTACTCTTTTCTAAAGAATGGATATATGACACTATTCTCTCATTTACTATCATAACTAATCCTACTCTTGTGTATTCTCTTCTCCCGGAGGAGTTGTCAATATCTCAACGAGCTCTTCCCCTGTTTTTGAGGAGTTTAGCCTGTAGTCACCCGGTATAATCTTTTCATTTTCTCCGGTATATAGCTTAATTTGTATATAAAATGTCAATGCACTCTTAACAATTCCTATATCTGCCGCCTCTTTTGCAATTTCATACTCACTTTCGCCTTCTGTAACTGTTAAAATCAAGTCATGTCCCGGCGCTTTCTCATAGCCGCCTCCTGCAAACAAATCCCTTCCGAAAATGTATGCATTTTTTGCACAAAGAAATATTCCAAGCATTACAACCACGCAAACAGCTATTCTGATTGAAATCTTAACCATACTTTTGGAAGTTGTCTTTAAAGTCATCTTAATCCTCCATACCTCATCTATGAAATAAAGCTCACATCAACATCAAGATTTTCCACCAGTATTGCATTAATCCTTTGAATTGTACGACATAAAATCAACTCACTGTCCAGATATCTTTTTACTCTTTTATCAGCCATTATTTCATAATAGTCGCTTTTTAATTTTTTTAAATCATCAAACTTATGTTGATTATCTTCATTTTGCATAAAGAAATTCTTTTTTCGAAACTCATCCACTTTCGCTTTCAGTTCCGGTTCTTTTGCAATTTCTTTCCTGGCAGCAATGTACCTTTTGTATACATCTCCATTCACCAGTAAATCGGCTAATTCTCTTGCTTTTATCTCAATATCCATATATCCTCCACACGACTACGATCCTACTGCACTTCCATAATAATTGGTAGAATCATCGGACTTCTCTTCATCTTTTTCCATAGATAATCGCTCAAACTATCTTTTACCACCATTTTTATTTTTCCCCAGTCTGATACTCTGTTATCAATACAGTCCGTCACAGCATCTGTGACAACCTGCTTTGCTTCATCAATCAGATTTTCTGATTCTCTTACATATACAAATCCTCTGGTAACAATATCCGGTCCGGCTAGCAATTGATTGCTATATTTTTCTAATGTCATTACGACAATAATAATACCATTCTCAGCAAGATTCTGTCTGTCTCTTAACACAATGTTTCCAACATCACCTACACCAAGTCCGTCTACCAGAATTCCTCCTGCCTGTACATGATCCACCACTTTAGCAGATTCCTCACCAATCTCAAGTACATCTCCGGAAGAAAGGATCAGTACATTTTCAGGTGCAACTCCCATTGTCACTGCAAGCTCACCCTGTTTTTTCAAATGTCTGTATTCACCATGGGCAGGAATCGAATACATCGGTTTTACAAGAGAATAGATCAGTTTAATTTCCTCCTGACACGCATGTCCCGAAACATGTGTATCCTGAAAAATTACATTCGCGCCCTTTCTTGTCAATTCATTGATAACCCTTGATACTGATTTTTCATTTCCCGGAATTGGAGACGAGCTTAAAATAACCGTATCACCCGGGTTGATTGTTACTTTCTTATGGACTGAAGCTGCCATTCTTGACAGTGCAGCCATTGACTCGCCCTGACTGCCTGTCGTAATCAGAACAATCTGTTCATCAGGATAGTTCTTCATCGAATCAATATCAATCAGTGTATTTTCCGGAATATTGATATATCCAAGTTCACTCGCAGTTGTGATAACATTTACCATACTACGTCCTTCGATAATTACTTTTCTTCCATATTTAAATGCAGTGTTGATAATCTGCTGTACTCTGTCTACATTTGACGCAAATGTTGCTATGATGATTCGCCTGTTTGTATTTTCTGCAAAAATGTGATCAAATGTCTTTCCAACTGTCTTTTCTGACATCGTAAAGCCTTCTCTGAGCACATTCGTACTGTCACACATCAAAGCCAGTACACCCTTCTTACCAAGTTCTCCAAACCTGGTCAGATCGATCGCGTCTCCAAAAACAGGTGTGTAATCAATCTTAAAATCGCCCGTGTGTACAATCACGCCTGCCGGTGAAAAGATCGCAAGCGCAGCCGCATCAACAATACTATGGTTGGTTCTGATAAATTCAACCCTGAAGCATCCCAGGTTAATGGACTGACCATATTTTACCACTTTTCTCTTAACTGTTTTTGTAAGATTATGCTCCTTTAATTTGCCTTCAATAATTCCAAGTGTCAGTTTCGTTGCATAGATAGGAACATTGATTTCCGAAAGTACATAGGGAATGGCGCCAATATGATCCTCATGACCATGTGTAATGACAAATCCTTTCACTTTATCTATATTTTCTTTTAAATATGTCGTATCCGGAATAACAAGGTCAATTCCCAGCATCGCTTCATCAGGAAATGCAAGTCCGCAATCCACAACGATAATACTGTCATCATATTCAAACGCAGTAATATTCATACCGATTTGTTCAAGACCACCTAATGGTATGATTTTTATCTTTTCTTTATTCAGTTTTTTGTCTTCTCTTTTCAACGTCTCAAAATCCTTTCTTTATTTTTCCATCCCAGACTATTTTTCAAGTTCCACATCATCAAGAAGCTCTGCAAAGATTTTTGAAACATAGTCTAACTCATTATCATCATCTAAAATAACATACTTTGCCTCTTCATCACTGTCTTTGGATAAATCTTTTAAAATATATGCTGTCTGTTCCTCTTCGTCTGTCACATCTTCCGTTACTAAGATATAGTTTGTATTATTAATTCTTGTCTGTTCAACAACCTGAAATTCAATTTCTTCATTCGTTTCACTATCAATAAATTTTATTTTATCAGACATACTTCCACTCTTCCTTTCACATGAATCATTTTCAAATCAATTCGAATAAAAACTATCATGAATTCTCATTTAATTTTCATTCAGATTCATTTGACCTATACAATTTATGATAATGATTCTTTATTTTTGCACGCATCTAAATAGCCCTGTAAAATAAATACAGCAGCTATACTATCCACATATTTTTTTCTGTTTTCACGTCTTACGCCTGTCTGAATCAGAACCCTGTCTGCTGACACGGTAGTAAGCCTTTCATCCCACAATTCTACAACTAACCCTGTTCTTTTTTCTAACATCTCCTTAAACGCAAGCGTTTTCTCGCATCTCTCTCCCTCTGTATTATTCATGTTCTTTGGAAAACCAAGCACAATCTTGTCAACTTCATATTCACTAATCAATTGTTCAATCCGTGCAAGTGTCTTTCGAAGTTTATTCTCATGTTCTCTTCTGATCACCTCAACTGCCCCTGCAGTAATTAATAATTCATCAGAAACAGCCACTCCCACCGTTTTCGAACCAAAATCCAAACCTAATATTCTCATAAAAATGATATCTTTCTATTATTCCTTTTTTCCTGCAAATTTACTATTGATATAATATGTAAGTGCTTCTTCAATCAATTCATCTCTTTCAGCACGCATAATGAGACTTCTCGCACTGTTATAACTCGTAATGTATGTCGGATCACCAGACATAATATAACCTACAATCTGATTGACAGGATTATAACCTTTTTCTACAAGAGCCTTGTATACTCTCTCTAAAATCTGTGAAACCTCCAAACTGTTTTCATCTGTTGTTGCTTTAAAATACTGTGTATTGCTAAAATTTTCACTCATTTTTCTTACCATTTTCGCTTATGCGAATGTTTTCCTTTCACTAACATTTATAGATTCTAATGTTTAAATCAATTTTCAATAATCTTTCCCATTGTTAAATATCACGTCCAAGATATCTCCATCTATTCTAATATAAAAATCACAAGATAGCAAGTACTATTTCATTATTTAACAAACCTTGCACGCTTACTTCGACCAATTCATTTTCTAGACCGCCTGTATGATTCGCATTTTTCCGATGAATTGTCTCTATGTTCAATGCCACTTTTACATATTCCTTAGTATGTCCTATGTAGTATTCTTCTCCATTTATATTTATTATTTCCTCAAACAATACATTTATACGTCTTCCCACAAATTTTTCCAAATAATTCTGATGCATTTTCTCATCCAGTCTGATTAATTCATTGCTTCTTTTTGCTTTTAATTCATCCGGAATCTGCCCATCCATTGCTGCTGCCTTCGTCCCTTCCCTTTTGGAATATTTAAAAATGTGCATTTTTGCAAATCCCACTGTTTCAAGAAATTCTTTGCTTTTATTAAATTCTTCCTCTGTCTCATTTGGGAACCCAACAATGACATCCGTTGTGATTGCAGCATCTTCATAGTATTTTCTGATCAGATGACATCCATCAAGAAATTCTTTTGTTGTATATCTTCTGTTCATTCTTTTCAAAGTTTCATCGCAGCCACTTTGAAGCGACAGATGAAAATGCGGACAGAAGGATGGAACACTTTTTAACTGTTTCATAAACTCGTCAGTAATTATTCTAGGCTCAAGAGAACCAAGCCTTATTCTTTTGATCTCACTTTTTTCACCGATCTTCTTAATCACATCTATGAGTCTCTCACTTCTTGTATCTCCAAAATCAATCCCATAGGAGCTAAGATGGATTCCCGTCAACACAATTTCTTTGTAGCCTTTTTGAATGAGTCTGTCTACTTCCATCATAATATTTTCCGGATCTCTGCTCCTTACTCTTCCTCTTGCATACGGAATAATACAATAAGTACAGAATTGGTTACATCCATCCTGAATTTTGATATAAGCTCTTGTATGCTCATTCATGCTATCAATGTTCAATTCTTCATATTCATGTTTCATTTTTGTATCATTGATATCAATTACTGATATTGTTTTCCTATCATCCATTGGCTTTTCATCTGTGTTTTCATTCAACTGCTTTTCAACAAGTTCTACAATCTCTTTCTTTCTATCATTTCCTACAATGAGATCAATGACACTATCTTTTTTTAAATCATCACAAAATGCCTGCGCATAACACCCTACCGCCACTACAATTGCATTCTCGTTCATTTTTTTAGCCTTATGAAGCATCTGCCTGGATTTTCTGTCTGCTATATTTGTAACAGTACATGTATTGATCACATAGATATCTGCTCCTTTTTCAAATGGTACAATCTCGTAACCTCTGTTTTTGAACATCTCTCCCATGGCTTGTGTTTCATAAGCATTCACTTTACATCCAAGGCTATGAAGTGCGACTTTTTTCTTCAATTTCAATTCCTCATTTCTAATTTTAAAATATCCTGATTAATTTTCTAGTTGACTTTTTACTCCATAAAATGTAGTATATAGGTATTGGTAGTGATATTTTTATTATTACCACCACAATTATTATACTAAACCTATTTAAAGAGGAGGTAATATTTATGAAAACAGTTAAAATATGTTTAAACTCAATCGACAAAGTAAAAGCATTCGTTAATGATATCACAAAGTTTGATTCTGACTTCGATTTAGTATCAGGAAGATATGTTATCGATGCAAAATCTATCATGGGTATTTTCAGTTTAGATCTTTCAAAAAATATCGATTTAAATATTCATGCTGAAGACAATATTGACGATATCCTTGCAGTTTTAAAACCATACATCGTTGAATAATTGTGATACTGATACATAACGGGTATTACAAAAAATATTGTATTCTAAACTTTTACTGCTACCATTTGGTAGCAGTTTTTTCTTATTCCTAACAACTTAAGTAAAATATGCGGACAGGTTATTTACTATTCACACCATACAACTTCCACTGTCTCAATTGCCTTGTCAACTAACTCTTTCATTTTCTCACCAAGTTTTTCTTCTGAATTTCTTATAACATTAATATTTGGCTTTGTAACAGGATGTTTCGCTACAAATATCGTACAGCAATCTTCAAATGGAAGAATGGACGTTTCATAGGTATCGATTTTGCATGATATATCAATAATATCCTGCTTATCAAAAGCAATGACAGGTCTGTAGACCGGGAGTGTGCATACTTCATTGGTCGCATTCAGACTCTGCATCGTCTGGCTCGCAACCTGACCAATGCTCTCACCGGTAATTAAGCCTAAACATCCTGACCGTTTTGCAAAATGTTCAGCTATTCTCATCATATATCTGCGCATAATAATGGTAAGCTCCTCATGAGGGCATGTCTCATAGATATATAACTGCGGGTCCGTAAAATTCACAACATTGAGCTTGATCGGACCTGAATACTTTGCCACCTGTTTTGCCAAATCAATTACTTTTTGTTTTGCCCTTTCACTTGTATATGGCGGAGCATGGAAATAGGCAGCCTCCAGCACAACTCCTCGCTTTGCAATCATATAACCGGCAACAGGGCTGTCAATCCCCCCCGATAAAAGAAGCATCGCTTTTCCCGCCGTACCTGTCGGCATACCACCTGCTCCCTTAATTACTTTTGTATATATGTTAATCTGCTCTCTGATTTCAACATTGACCATCACATCCGGATGATGCACATCCACCTTCACTGTATCAAATGCCCGAAGGATTCTCTCACCAAGCTCCATATTAATCTCAGGAGATGACAGAGGATAATTCTTTCTGGCTCTTCTTGCATTTACTTTAAATGTAAAATTTTTATCCGGGTATGTACGGTCAAGATATCCTATCACCCGTTCTGCCAGATCATCAAATCCACGATCCTCAATCTGTACCAATGGACAAATTCCAACAATTCCAAATACTTTTGTAAGTGCATTCACCGCCTCATCATAATCAAATTTCCCGTTTGCAACTGCATAAATTCTTCCCGATACTTTACTTACCTCAAAAGCTCCATCCACTTTTTCAAGTGCCAGTTTCACTCTGTTAACCAATGCATCTTCAAAAATATATCGATTTTTTCCTTTTACGCCAATTTCAGCGTATTTCAACAAAAATGCCTTAAACATTCTTAACCTCATTTCTCGTATCTGTCATACTACATCTTTTTATTATATTCATTCCAATCAGTTTTCTAATATCATTCATCCCCCCGATGATACCATAAGATTTTTCTATTTTCTCCTATATAATCTTAACATAGGAAGTAATTCTTTAATGGCATCGATTGCATAATCAATCTCTTCTTTTGTCGTATTGATACAAAAACTGAAACGGACTGCTGATTCAATCTCTTCATTCTTTAGTCCCATACTCTTTAAAGTTGCACTTACAACGTGTTTATTAGTACTGCATGCCGAACCCGCCGATACATAGATCTTACGGTCCTCTAATGCATGCAGGAGCACCTCACTTCTGACCCCCACAAAACTTGCATTAACAATTTGTGGTGCGCCATCATATCCCTTACGGCTGTTGATTTTTACATGATCCATTTCTGACAATTTGTCAATCATATAATCTTTCAATGCATACAGTTTTTCGATTTTGGATGAAAGTCCGTCATAAACAAGTTCTGCTGCACAACCGATTCCTGCGATTCCGGGAACATTTTCCGTTCCGGAACGCATCCCCTTTTGCTGTCCTCCGCCGAAAATCAACGGCTTTATCTTTGTTTTATCCTTGATATATAAAAAACCTACTCCTTTCGGACCATGTATTTTATGTCCGCTGACTGACAACAGATCAATATGAAGTCGTCTCGGATAGATTTCCAGTTTTCCAAATGCCTGAATCGCATCTACATGAAAAATGATATCCGGCTTCTTCTCTTCAATGACCCGTGCGATATCATTGATCGGCATAATTGCGCCCACCTCATTATTCACATACATAACCGATATCAGTATGGTATCATCACAGATTGCCTCTTTTAAATCACTAATCCGGATTACACCATTTTCATCAACCGGAAGATAAGTGACCTTAAATCCCTGCTCTTCCAAAAAAGCCATTGTACTTAAAACAGAAGCATGCTCAACTGATGTGGTAATAATATGATTCCCTGCCCGTCTATTTGCCATTGCCGTACCAATAATCGCATGATTATTAGATTCCGTTCCACCAGATGTAAACAAAATTTCTTTTTCATCCACTTTCAGTATTTTTGCAATCTTACCTGCTGATTGTTTGATATACTTTTCTGCCTCTACACCTTTTAAATGCATAGAAGAAGGATTTCCATAGTCTGTTTCCATGGTCTTGATCATTAATTGTCCCACTTCATCAAATACCTTTGTCGTCGATGAATTATCAAGATATGCTTCCATTATTCTACCTCATTTCTTTACTGCTCTAATTCAAACATGATCACTGAAATGATCATCAGTCCCGCTGTCTCTGTACGCAAAATACGTTTGCCAAGCGAAATCCGCTCGATCCCGTATTCCATTGCTCTTTCTATTTCCTGCTCATCAAATCCACCTTCCGGACCAATAAAGATTCCAATACTCATATCTTTTTTTATCTTTTTCATAACCTTTTTTGTTTCAGTCATGTCTTTGAAATTTTCATATGGAATCAACTTCAAATCTAACGTTTTTGCATATTCGAGCGCCTCACCAAAAGTCATTACATTTTCCACTTTCGGAACAATACTTCTTCTCGACTGTTTTGCTGCACTTTTTGAAATTTCATTCCATCGTCTGATCTTGATCTGTTCTTTCTTTTGATCCAATTTTACAATGGCACGTTTTGTGGATACAGGAATAATCTGATGCACTCCCAGTTCCACTGCTTTCCGGATGACAAGCTCCATTTTATCACTTTTGGGAAGGCCCTGAAAAAGATAAATCTTCGACGAAAGCTCTGTTCCTTCAAAACTCCTGTCAGTGATACCGGCTACAACACTTCCTTCTTCATATTTTTCGATAGAACAAATATAATCATTTCCTTCTCCGTCACTCACAAGCATCTCTTCTCCTGCCTTCATACGAAGAACATTTTTGATATGATTCACATCTTCTCCATCAATATAAACTTTCATCTGCCCCAGATCAATCTTCCCGGGCGACACAAAAAAATGGTGCATGTCCTCTCCTTTCTTTCTCTATCTAAATAGGTAATTGCGAAACTCTAGTTCAAGTAACCTATGTTGTATATAGTGCACAAAAAGCATAAGCAGACTGTTAAAATAACATCG
>CACYDA010000199.1 GCA_902773095.1 uncultured Lachnospiraceae bacterium
GGTTTGTATCTGTCTGGTTTGCATCTGTCTGGTTTACATCTGTCTGATTTGTGTCTTCCCCTTCTTTGTCTGTCACTTGAGAAGAATCATGACCCACATTGTCGCTGTCCTTTTCCGCCTGCTCTTCCTGTTCTTTTCCTCTGTCAATAAATTCCTCTACTAAAACTGTTGTATCATCCCATTCAGAAGCATATACCGTATTATTGCTGCCTATACCCTGCAAAAAAGATTTACTACTGATAAAGATTCCTGCAATATCCAAAAGCCGGAAGCGGGCATCTCCTATATTATTGGAATCGAATGTTGCTCTAAAGGCACTATTTTCATGATCCGTTTTCATCCTGCCAATCCGGGTTTTAAAAACCTGACCTTTCTTTCTGGTAAACATAAATACTTCCAATGAAGAATCTTCAGCCTCATTTTGCAAATCCTGTACTATTCTAAGGGATATACTGATTTTGCACACACCGTCTTTTGATTCTACTCTGGCATACCCTGCATTTTTTGTCTTAATACCATTTTCATATGAATATATGTAAGAAATCAATCTCCTATAATCACTCATTCTATCACTCCACACTATATTAATTGACTCTTATTAATCTATGCATGGAATCCAGATTTTATCACAATAATAATGAGATATACTTTTCCAATTCTTCGCAGTTTCCATTCGGATAGACCGATATGTCTTTTCCCTTCCGGTTGACAATACAGTCAGATAGCAAAAATACGTTCATTCCTACTTCCTTTGCAATCATATCTTCATCTACATCATTTCCTACCATGATGCATTCATTTGCCTTCAAACCAAGCCTGTTCATCAAATCTCTGTAGTAATCCGGATTTGGTTTTGCATAATTTGTATTTTCATATGCCGTATACATCTCGAAATCTTCCGGAACAAGTCCTGCCCACCTGATGCGGCTCTCTGTCTTTTCTCTTTTCTTCTCCATAAATCTCTGCAAACCGATCCCAGAAAGCATCGGCATTACTTTTTGTTCCATCATTTTCAACCATCTTTGTCGTTCCTGACCATATTGCATCTACCAATTTCTTTGTTTCATAACCATACGGTCCTACTTTCTTTGCAAGTATGGAAAAATATCCTTTTGTAAACTCATCCTGATCAAGTGGCAGCACCGTTCCATCAAGATCAAACAATACAGCTTTTATTGACATGTTTCTATCCTCTTTTCTATTCTTCACACTGTTTCAAAATATCTGTCAGTTTTGCAAACTCTTCCAATGTCAGTGTCTCGCCCCTTACATTTTCATTCTTTCCCATCTGAACCAGCGCCTCTGCCACCTGCTCTTTTGTAAATGAAAGCTCTGACGAATTATGAATCCCATTTGTCAGCGTCTTTCTTCGCTGTGAAAAAGATGCTTTAATAAGCTTAAACATCAGTGCTTCATCACTTACATTGACCACCGGTGTCTCATGCAGCCTCATTCTGATGACAGCCGAGCTTACATTCGGTCTTGGCATAAAACAGTTCGGTGGCACATTGGCCACAATTTCAGGCTGTGCATAATATTGAACTGCAAGTGATAATGCGCCATAATCTTTTGTTCCGGGCCCCGATTGTATTCTCTGTGCAACCTCTTTTTGCACCATGACAGTAATGCTTTCTACTTTAACTTTTTTTTCAAATAATCCCATAATAATTGGCGTAGTGATATAATATGGCAGGTTCGCCACTACTTTAATCGGCTTTCCATCATTCTCTTCCTTCACCAGTCTGTTAATATCCACCTTTAAGATATCTTCATTAATGACACTAACATTATCATAATCAGAAAGTGTATCCTTTAAGATGGGAATCAGTGACTGGTCAATCTCTACAGCGACTACTTTTTTTGCGTTTTCACACAAATATTGCGTCATAGTGCCAATTCCCGGGCCAATTTCCAACACCATATCCTCTTTGCTGATTTCTGCTTTGGCAATGATTTTCTCAAGTACATGTGTATCAATCAGAAAATTCTGCCCGAACTTTTTCTGAAATGAAAAATTATATTTTTGCAATATTTCAATTGTATTTTTTGGTATACCAAGATATGCCATGAAAACCTCTTTTCTAATTCTATGAACTATTCTTAATCTAATATTGTTCTGACTCTTTCACTTCTATTTCAATTTTTATTATTCTTTGCCGGATGAATATGATATAAATCAAGTGCATTGCGGTATGTTCTCTCAATCACTTCTGCATCCGACACTTTTTTCAGTCTTGCAATCTCCGACACCACATAAGGAAGATTAAGTGAACTGTTTCTCTTTCCTCTGTTTGGCTCAGGTGAAAGGTATGGACAGTCCGTCTCTAAAACAATAGAATCCAACGGACAAGCCTCTACTGTCTCTTTTAATTTCTTCGCATTTTTAAATGTCACTACTCCTCCAATACCAATGTAATAACCCATTTTCACATATTCTTTTGCTAATTCAGGACTGTAGGAATAGCAGTGAATCACACCACCACTTATTTTATCTCCATAGCTTTTTAATATCTCAAATGTTTCATTGGCTGCCTCACGACTGTGAATAATCACCGGAAGTCCACAGCTTTTGGCAAGTTCTAACTGTTTGACAAACCATTTTCGCTGAATCTCTTTTTCAGGTTCCTTATAGTAATAATCCAGTCCGATCTCACCGATGGCCACCACCTTTTCTTCTTTTGTCCAAACTTGAATCTGCTCCAAATCATCCTCTGTAATCCCTGCCGTATCACTTGGATGAACTCCTACCGCTGCATAGATATAATCATACCTCTCTGCAAGTGCAATGGAATTTCCAGACGATCGTATGTCAGCTCCTACATTTACGATATTGATAATCCCATTTTCATTCATGGAGTTTAACAGTTCGTCTCTATCCTGATCAAATGCCTCATCATCATAGTGAGCATGTGTGTCGAATATCATAATTTATTTCCTTTCACTTTTCCTATTTACTTTCCTATCAGAACTTTTTTTCCTTCAAAAGCAAATCCATACTTTCTGATATTTTCTTTTTGAAATCCTAATGCAATAAGCTCTGCCTCATAATTTTTTTCTTTAATCTGTTTCAGTGCTGCCTCCACGGTCTCTTCAAGATTCGCTTCTCTCTTTTCTCTTCGTACCTTAAATTCGATAATGATACCATCCTGCCTCTCATTTTCTTTCTCTTTCGGATAGATCATGATATCATATCGCCCAAAACCGCTTTCCCGATTCGATTTGACGATATATTCCCCTGACATATCTACCATCAGTCCTAGTACAAATCCATGATAAAAGCGTTCCGGTTCACTTTTTCCACGCTGTGTTTCTCCACACCCTCCTGTATCAAAACTGCTAAAAATCTGCGTTGTTACCCTCTCCATATAGTCATTCATCGCATCCAGATCGTCCAGTAATAATGCCTTAATAAAATCACTATAGTTTCCCTTCACACTGCCGAACCAGTCACTGACCATCTGGTAAAACATTTTTCTCACTTCTTCATTGGTCAGCGCCAGTTGATAGAGGGCATATTCATTCCCGGAAGTTTCTTCTCCCTTCTGATAAGACAGCACTTTTAAATATCCGGTGGCAAGCATTAGGCTCCAGATGGCACCTTCATTTGTATCAAGATTATTGTATACAATCTGCTCATCCACCGGAACAAGGATTGTCTCTCCTGCAAGCAGACTCTCAAACAACGTTTTTGTCTTTGCCCCACTTTCACGAATCAGTTTCCCCACCAGACTATTGGAACTGGTATTTGCCCAATAAGTGGTAAAAGTACCTTCCTTAAAATAATTGATAATCGACCAAGGGTTATAGATATCCGAAACACCACCAAAAACAAAACCATCATACCACCTTTTCACCCCTGCCTGATCCGTAAGCCCCAATTCATCCATCGCATGAAATACCTCTTCTTCGGTAAAACCAAATGCAGTCGCATACCTCTTGTTCGTTGTTGTGATAACTGCAAGATTATTGAGGTCTGAAAAGATTGATTCCTTACTTACTCTTGTAATTCCGGTCAGCACTGCTCTTTCCAGATATGGGTTTGTCTTAAAGGTAGAATTAAACAGATTTCTGATAAACAAAGTAAATTCCTCCCAATATCCGTTCACATACGCTTCCTGCATCGGCGTATCATATTCATCTAAAAGAATAATGACCTTTTTACCATAGTGTTTACATAAATAAGCGGACAGATAATAGATTGCTTTCTTTGCATGTTCTCTCGAAACTCCTGTTTTCATCTGTTTATAAATGTTCTTTTCTTCCTCCGATAATATTTCTGATGTCATCAATTCTTCATGAAGACCATATTGTTCTCTAATCAAATCACAAATAGAATAAATTGCTTCACTGCATCTGTCATCCTTCAAACCTGCAAAAGACATACTAATAACCGGATAGGTTCCCTGAAGTTTCCTGTATTTCTCATATTTCCAGATATTCAGTCCTTCAAACAGCTCTCCACGGTTTTCATATTTATTAGAAAAAAAAGCCTCCAGCATACTCATATTCAAGGTCTTTCCAAATCTCCTTGGTCTGGCAATCAGCGTAACATCATCGCCGCTCTCCCACCATTCTCTGATTAAGTCTGTTTTATCAACATAATAACAATCCCTGAGAATCATTGTCTCAAAGTTCTGTATCCCTATTGCCACATTTTTTGCCATTGATCTCACTCCTTCCGGCATAAGTCATCCACCCTCATCACATTGATCGGCCATTGCCTTTCGGCAATTTTATGAGCATTAACGCATACATGTATTTCAATCCTTTTGTATCCGTCCTTATTATATCAATCAAAACCCGTCACCTTTACATCTAAAAATCATAAAACGGATTTGAAGCATAGGGATCATTATACTGAGCACAGTCTGCCTGCCACTGTTCCATACCTTCCTTTATTTCGTTGCACAGATAGTCGTAATCTTCCTTTTGAATTTTTTGATGTTCCAACATGCATTTATAAAATTTCTTGATGCTTGTGGCTGTAGTTTTTATATTTCCCGGAGTAGACCACATGCATTTGCGAATAAAAAAATCACCCAAAAACATATCTATCATGCCAATACCATATTCCATGGAATGCGGATCACCACGCAAAAGGTACTCATTGATATAAAAATCAACGTTGGAAAGGTGTTTTCTAATTGTGTTTCCGGAAAGTCCGGATTCTGCCATATCCTTTTCAAAAATATTCAAAAGCTCTTCATTTACGTTCTTGATTTCCTCACATTCTTTTTCGTACTCTTCATAATCAATCACGTCCCTGACCTCCTTAAAATATACTGATACCATTTTATGATATTTATCAATATTAAGCAACTAAATCTTTAGATTTCAAATACAAACTACTGTTTTTCTCGTCATTGGTTGGATCATACGGTTCATCTCCTACTTCCCGTAAAAGACTGAATAATCTATGCAAAGAAAGAAACATTACGATTAATAAACTGGCCACACTTAGCGATATCACCCAAAGTACTGTTGAAAATATTATGTCCGGAAAAACGACCAATCCAAAATTGAAGACCCTTCACAAACTTGCCAACGGGCTTAATATGACTGTATCAGAATTATTGGATTTTCCTGAAATGAATGAATCTGTGTTTGATAAGTAATAAAAAATGCAAATGTGTGATTTGATGTTACACATTTGCATTTTTTATTATTCATCAGATTCTCTTGTTCTTTTTATATTTAAATTTATTAAAAGGAGCAGATTGGACAAGCTCTCTGCTCCTTTGCTGACACTCAAATATTTTATAATATCATTTTTTCAATACCTGCAGTATCTATACTATAAGATGTTAATTTAATCTTAGCCACTTCAAGTTGTATATCTAATTCTTTATTTGTTCCTGTTTCTGCTGCCTTGATTCTCAATAAATTAATATAATTATCAATCAGATTCTGTTTAACTTCCTGTTCTGTCATCTCTTCCATAATTACTCCTTCCCCCGCCAGACATCTGCTTGTCCACACATCTGCCGGCTATTACCTTACGGTAATATCATTATATTATACACGTACGTGCATGTCAATCTTTTCATCTTGCACTTATTATATCATGCACATACATTTCGTACAAGAAATATAGCAAAAATAAACTCTTACAAAATCTCAATATTTGATTTACATAATTGTGTATTATGATATAATACTAATATCTCATAATAAAATTTGTGAAAAAGGAGTTTTCTGATGACATTAAATAAAATAACCCGAATCGTAGCACTTGTGATTTTTCTCATCATTCTCATCTCTTTAATGTTTTTTCTTAATGGTAAAATAAGTGAATCTACATTAAATGATGTATTAGATTTATGTCTACCGTTAGCCGGTATGGACTTGGCGTTGGATCAAATTACGAAAACCTTAAGAAAATAAATACTCATTATGATAGTTATTCTTTTTCGCTTTCCTCTTTTGCATCGATCTCATTTTTCAACAATTCTTTGATCAACCCATTGACAGAACACCCATTTTTCTCGCAATATTTTTTCACTCTCTCGTAAAACTCTATATTCAGATCAAGTGGTACTCTTTTATAGTTATTTTTCGCATATTTCATTGTTGCTCGTTTTTGAACATCATTATACATTTTTTCTTCTCCTACGGCTTTAATGGTATCTAATCAAAGATTCTTCTGTTTCATAGTGAACAACTTCATCCATAAGAATATTGACAAACTGGCGTGCACCTTCCTCATTAAGGTGATCACTATTCATAAACCATTCATATTTTATTCCCTTAAAAATGGTGTTGTAACCAGTATGGGGGTACCTCCTTTCTCATAACATGCATGAATCATATATTTCAAAGCATCGATTTCTTCCATATTTAATATCCGATTTCCGTTTTCATCCAATTTATTAATAAATATGTGACGTCTTGCCGCAATTTTAGCATCTGCCTTAACATCAATATCTGTCGATTTAGAAGGCCAACTATCTTGATCAGCCTCTACTTCAATTCCCAACATTGTCGTAACAAAACTCGCACCAGCCAATAATGATGGAAAATTATAATATCCCCAGAGCATCAGTTTTGCACCCTTCATCGCCTGATCATAATCAAAATGATGTCTTTGTTTAATCTGTGCCAAAAGATTGTTTGATCTCTCAATAGGTCCCGCAACCAATTGGGGAAAAAACGATACAAATACCGCATATTTCCCCAAATGGTGTTCTGCCTTTGTTACACCTTTATACACATCTATGACATAACTCATTGCCTGAAATTTTCTTTTTTTCATCTGAATGATTCTCAATAGCAATTGCTGACAGATATGAAACAAGTGTAATACTAAATATCAGCAATCCATATTTTGGCGCACTATACATATAAAAGAAATAACTGGCTGCCAACAAAAGAATCCATCTGTACTGTTCTTTAAGAACCCAATAAATTGTAAACACAACAACTAAAAATAATATATACGATAATGAGTTAAACAACATGGTAATCTAAACTCCAAAATGATAGTATCATTAATGTTTCTTTAGCAAATCTCCGAGCCGCTGATGATGTCTCTGTCAACCGTCATTACGGAAAGGTTATCATTATCATCCATCGCTGAGAGAATCATTCCTTCCGATATAAGTCCACAAAGTTTTGCCGGCTTCAGATTAGCAACAACAGCCACCTTTTTTCCTACCAGTTCTTCCGGCTGATAATATGCTGCAATACCAGATACAATCTGTCTGACTTCATTGCCAACTCTGACTTTAAATACAAGAAGCTTCTTTGACTTTTTCACCTTTTCACACTCAAGCACTTCTCCTACTCTGATCTGAACCTTGTCAAAATCGTCGATGGTAATCTCTGCCTTTGGCTCCACTTCCGGATATTTTGGTCCGTTAGCCGCCTGCCGCATGTTTTCAACCTGTTCCATCACTTCTGCCACATCAAGCCTTGCAAATAAAATCTCCGGTGCATCTGTCACCTTATTTCCTGATACATATTTTCCAAACTCTTCCATATCATCAAATTCGCGAAGTTCTGTCCCCAGCTGCTTCACAATCTTTTCTGCTGTCTCCGGCATAAAAGGCTTTAATAAACTTGCACCAATTGTGATACTCTCCACAAGATTGTATAAAACAGTGGCAAGTCTGTCTTTTTGTGCTTCATCCTTTGCCAATACCCAAGGCATTGTCTCATCAATATATTTATTACATCTCTTAAATAAAGTAAAAATTTCTGTGATTGCGTCCGCAACACGGAGCTTATCCATCTTTTCTTCCACTTTGACAGGTGTTTCAAGTACCACCTTCTTCAAATCTTCATCACATTCCATTGTGTTGACATTTTTATTATCAACAACACCGCCAAAATATTTATTTGTCATTGAAATGGTACGGTTCACAAGATTGCCCAGTGTATTGGCAAGCTCTGAGTTCATTCTCTCAACCACAAGCTCCCATGTGACAACACCATCATTTTCAAATGGCATTTCATGTAATACAAAATATCTGACTGCATCTACTCCAAATACAGTAACAAGGTCATCTGCATAAATGACATTGCCCTTTGATTTACTCATCTTGCCATCTTCCTGAAGAAGCCAAGGATGACCAAAGATCTGCTTAGGAAGTGGAATATCAAGAGCCATCAACATGATCGGCCAATAAATTGTATGGAATCTCAAGATATCCTTTCCGATCAGATGCAGATTGGCCGGCCAGTATTTTTGATATAATTCACCATGATTTCCGTCCACGTCAAATCCAAGTCCTGTGATATAGTTTGATAATGCATCAATCCATACATAAATGACATGTTTCTCATCAAAGGTAACCGGAATTCCCCATTTAAAAGATGTTCTTGACACACACAGATCCTGAAGTCCCGGAAGTAAAAAGTTGTTCATCATCTCATTTTTTCTTGACTCCGGCTGAATAAACTCCGGATGTGTATTAATATGCTCGATCAGTCTGTCAGCATAATTCGATAATTTAAGGAAATAGGCTTCCTCTTTTGCCGGTTGTACTTCTCTTCCACAATCCGGACATTTTCCATCTACCAACTGTGAAGAAGTGAAAAATGACTCACATGGTGTACAATACATTCCTTCATAGTATCCTTTGTAGATATCACCTTTATCATACAATTTCTTAAAAATCTTCTGAACCTGTTTTTCATGATCTTCATCTGTTGTTCTGATAAATTTATCATATGATGTATTCATTAAATCCCAGATTCTTTGAATCTCTGATGCTACATTATCCACAAATTCCTTTGGTGTAATACCTGCTTCTGCTGCCTTTAACTCTATCTTCTGACCATGTTCATCCGTTCCTGTCTGGAATCTCACATCATATCCCATCGCCCTTTTAAATCTTGCAATACTATCTGCAAGCACAATCTCATAAGTATTGCCAATATGAGGCTTACCCGATGTATATGCTATCGCAGTAGTAATATAATAAGGTTTGTTTTTACAATCTTTACACATTATACTGTCTCCTTTATTAGTTGTATTTGCATTAATCCTAATTCCCATTTACTCTATGTTTTGTATAGAGTAAATAATAACTCTATCATACATTTTTTTACTGCTTTTTTCAAGATTTATTTGCAATTCATGTATTGAGCAACTATACTTATTAATATATATATTATCATCACTGCTTCGCAGTGATGATAATAATCAAGAAAGGATGGTTATCTATGAAAAAAACATTTTATCAATATCTGGCATTTCTTTTACTGGTTGTCATGACATTGACATCATGTGGCAGATCTTTAACAATAACCGGAAAGAACGATGAATCGAAACCAACTGAAAAGGAATCCTCAATTTCTTCAGATCCTGATGACAAACCAGATGAGAAAGATAACGATGACCAATCAAATTCCAAAGAGGCAAAGGCAGAGCAAAAAAAGTTTAATGAATTTTCAGACACACTTTTTAAGGAAACTGTATCTGAAAATTTACTATCTGTCCACTCTGTTTTAGATTTTCCAAAAGAATATGGAATCACTGAGTATGAACACTCCTTGGGGGATCTGTCCCGTGAAAGTAGTGAGGCGTTTTATGACCAGATCAGGGGTTATATCAAAGAGTTAAAGGATTTTAATTATGATTTGCTTACAGACGAGCAGAAACTGACCTATGATATCATGATAACAGATTTAACTGATTCTCTGAAATTTGAAGACTATTATCTGTTTGATGATTATCTTTCGCCTTTAAACGGTATGCCTTCATCCCTTCCATCTTATCTCGGACAGTTTACCTTTCACACAGCGGATGATATCGATGATTATCTTGAAATATTAGAATTAATGCCAGACTATTTTGATCAGATTATCGATTATCAGACGGAAAAAACGGATGCCGGAATGGGAATGCCTGATTTTGAGATTGATGAGATTATCGACCAGTGCAATGAATTTGTTCAGGATCCTGACAATCATTTTCTGATTACTTCCTTTGATGAACGTATTGATGAACTCTCTTCTTTGTCAGACAGCGAGAAGACCTCCTATAAAAGCAAAAATGCAAATATAATTAAGAACACAATCATTCCTCTATATCAAAACTTTCCTTCAAAATTAGAACCATTTAAGGGAAAGGGAACAAACGAAGGCGGGTTATGTGGGTTTGAAGGCGGTAAAGATTATTATGAGTTGCTTTTCCGTTCTGAAACGGCAATCGACAAATCTGTTGATGAAGTAAAAACTCTGTTAGAAGACAAATTTACCAAGGATTTATCTGATCTTTCCGTTCTGATGTATAAAGATAGTGAACTTGAAGAAAAAATGGAAGAATATGATTTTGATACTTCTGATCCTGATAAAATATTGCAATATCTTCTTGAACACATTAAAGATGATTTTCCGGCAGGATATGAGACCAATTACACTCTTCACGATGTACCAAAATCTCTCGAAAAATACCAGAGTCCTGCTTACTATTACATTCCGTCTATCGATAATGTAACTGTCAATAACATATTTATCAACAGATATACCGACTATGCTGATATGGATTTATATCCTGTTCTGGCTCATGAGGGTTTTCCGGGTCACATGTACCAGTCAACCTATTTCCAAAATACAAATCCTGATCCTGTACGTTCTATTTTTAGGTATACGGGATATGTAGAAGGCTGGGGGTTATATGCGGAATTATATAGTTATGATCTCTCCGGACAGGAATCCAATGTTGCCAAATTCAACCGTGTGCTGAATTATCTGTCCTATGATATCTACTGTCTTTGTGATATAGGTGTTAATTATGAAGGATGGACGAAAGAAGATACGATTGATTATGTTACATCTATTGGATATGATGAAGAAACCGCCTTAGATGTCTATACTTCCATGGTTGAAAACCCTTGTGTTTATATGACATATTACATGGGATATCTTGAATTCATGGATATGAAAGATACCGCAAAAGAAGAACTTGGTGACTTGTTTGACGCCAAAGAATTCCACAAATTCTTGTTGGATATTGGACCTGCACAGTTTGAAATCATTCATGACAGATTTGACACTTGGCTTGAAGATCAGAAAACAAATGCATGATCGTCTTAAAATACATAAAGAAAAAAGCTGCGGGAATGAATTTCCTGCAGCTATTTTTGTGCCTCAATCAAATATTGATAAATATCTCTTTTACTTACTCCTCTGTCTTTTGCAACTTTTTTCATCGCATCTTTTCTGTCAATTCCCTGGCTCTCATAATATTCCATATGTTCTTCTATGGAACGTTCCTGCCATTTGCTCTCATTTTCCTTTCGAAGCTCATCATAAGATTTTCCCTCGATCACAAGGACACATTCCCCTTTTGGTTCTTCTTTTTCATATTTCTCAATCAATTCACTAATCGTAACTCTCTTTGCCTCTTCATACTTTTTTGTGAGTTCGCGACATAACGTGATACGCCTGTCTCCAACTGTTTCATACAATTCTTTGAGCGTTCCCAAAAGGTGGTGTGGTGCTTCATATAAAATAATAGTTCGCATCTCGTTCTTAAGTTCTTCAAGTATAACTGCCCGTTCTTTTTTTTCTCTTGGCAAAAATGCTTCAAAAGCAAACCTTCTTGTTGATAATCCTGACATGGTTAATGCAGTGATGCATGCTGCCGGTCCCGGAACAGATGATACCTCTATACCTTCATCAAAACATCTCTCAACCAACACCTCACCCGGATCAGAGATTCCCGGGGTTCCCGCATCTGTGATCAATGCAATATTTTTTCCTTCCTTTAACAAATTGATCAATTTTTCTGCCTTTTCATATTTGTTAAACTCATGATAACTTGTCATTGGGGTATTAATCTCAAAATGATTTAAGAGCTTGATACTATGTCTTGTATCCTCAGCTCCTATTAAATCAACCTCTTTTAATACTCTAATTACTCTGTATGTGATATCCTCCAAATTTCCAATCGGCGTTGCACACAGATATAATTTTCCAAACATATAACAATACCTCTTTTATTTCCTTCACTATGTTAAAACCCGTATATTCTATGAATCTCTTCTGTATAACAGCCTTCTGATTCATATACAATTAATGGACTTTCCACTTTGATCATACTTTTTCCGCCACGAACGGACTCAATCAATACCATATTTGCTTCTTTCTCTGCAAAAGGATGGACAAATTTTATTCTTTTTGGCTCAAGTCTGTATTCCTTCAATTTTACAATTATTTCTGACAATCTGTGCGGTCTGTGTACCATATAAAATCTGCCCCCCGGTCTCAACATCACCATTGCAGATTTCACTACATCATCAAGTGTACACAAAATCTCATGTCTTGCAATTGCTTTTGGCAGATTAGGATTCTTAATCCCATGATTATCATTCATATAGGGTGGGTTAGATATCACCACATCAAAGCTCGCCTTTTTAAATATCTTGTCAACCTCTTTGATATCACCGGTAACAATATCGATTTTGCTTTCAAGACCATTGATCATCACACTTCTTCTGGCCATATCCGCACTCTGCTCTTGAACCTCCAGTCCTGTAAAATGAGCGCCTAAAGTTTTTGCTTCCAATAAGATTGGAATAATGCCTGTTCCTGTTCCCAGATCTAAAACAGTTTCATTTTCCAAAACTCTGGCAAAACCACTGAGTAATACGGCATCCATTCCAAAGCAAAACTTTTCTTTGTGCTGAATGATTTTGTAACCATTTCTTTCCAGATCATCAATTCGTTCTCCGGCAAGCAGAAAACTTTCTATACTGATTCCCGTATGATTTCCTGTATGATTTGTCATATCATTATTATCATTTGTTTTAATCATTAATCTTTGATTTTCCTTCCTTGCGCTCTAATGCTTCCAATTTCTTTAGCTCAGCATCATCTGCAAGATTTACATTATCATGCTTTTTCTTTCTCTTAAACCGGATGTCTTTTACCTTATACTCTCTGATTTCTTTTTCATCATCTACATTCACAAGTACCTTTACCAACTGTCTCAGAACACTTACACTGTGAACCTCACCTTTTAGACCATCGTTTGTCGTAACAGTATCTCCCACTTCCGGAAGGCGACTGTTTAAATACTCATACGTATCCTGTTCATTTTTAAGACAGCACATCAATCTTCCACACATTCCGGAAATCTTAGTTGGATTAAGCGATAGGTTCTGGTCTTTTGCCATTTTGATGGAAACAGGTATAAAATCAGACAAATAAGTGCTACAGCACAACGGTCTGCCACATATACTATAACCACCTATAATCTTCGTCTCATCTCTTACCCCAATCTGTCTTAATTCTATTCTTGTCTTAAACACAGATGCCAAATCCTTTACCAATTCTCTAAAGTCAATTCTTCCATCTGCTGTAAAATAAAATAATACTTTATTATTATCAAAGGTATATTCTGCATCAATCAATTTCATTTCCAATCCATGCTTTGCTATTTTTTCAAGACAGATTTTAAATGCTTCTTTTTCCTTTGCCCTGTTATTCTTTTCTATTTCATCATCTTCATGGGTTGCAATTCTGATGACACTTTTTAGCGGTGAAGTTATCTCTTCATCCTCAATCTGTCGGATTCCAAGAACAACACTACCATACTCCACACCTCTCGCTGTTTCAACTATGACATGGTCACCCTTTTCAACCTTTAGGTTCCCCGGAGCAAAATAGTATATCTTTCCGGCCCTTCTAAATCTCACACCAATTATCTTTACCATTCTGAAAAATCTCCATTCTTTTACTTATCATCACTGTGAAGCAGTGATGATGTACTTGCTGCCTCATCACGCAGCGATTCTTATGGCAGCAGTGATGATTATTATATGTGATCGCGTATGGTAAGGAACATCATCTCAATCGCAACTTCAAAATTAACGTTTGCTTTCAGTCTTACCTTCGCCTTGTCCATTGCATCCAGAATTAGATTAATTCCATTATAAGATGTATTCGCTGCCTGTTCCTTTATTGTCACAATCTCATCTTTAAATATAAGGGAGTTAATATCCATTGATGCTTTATACATTAGCACATCCCTAAACCATAGTATCATAATATCAATATAATCCGTAAACCGGAATTTAAAATCTGTTGCTCTTTTCACAGCTGCTACTACTTCATATGTCTGCATATCTTCAATATATTTCACAAGATGTATCACTTCTTTTAGCATTTCTGCAAAATCTTTCGATACTGCAAGTTCCCTTGCCTTTCCAAGATTTCCTGCCGCCATTGATACCGCTACGTCTGCCTGATAATCTACAATCTTATCTTTTGTCATAAGATACTCTTTTATCACTTCATTTTTTAACGGCTGCATGTTTAATGTAATGCATCTTGACAAAACAGTTGGTAATAACGCACCAACATTTGTTGTTAAAAGCATTACAACTGCATAAGAAGGAGGTTCCTCTATCGTCTTCAAAATTGCATTCTGTGCCTGTACGTTCATCAACTCACAATCTTCTATAATGTATACTTTATGACTATAACTGTATGGCTTGTAACTGATATCATTTACCAGCTGATCTCTAATGTGGTCGATAGAAAGGACTGTCGGTTTATCAGATGAAATGTGAATAATATCCGGATTATTATCTGTCATTGCCTGTATGCAAGAATGACATTCCATGCATGGCTCACTTCCCCTTTTTTCACATAACAAAGTCATTGCAAATGCTTTTGCAATCGTCTTTTTTCCCATTCCTTTTTCACCATTTATAATATAGGCATGGGAAATCTTGTCATTGCTAATTGCCTTTCTAAAATGTGATACTATATTTTCATTTCCCAAAATTTCATTAAATCCTGCCATATAAACATCTCCTTTTATTCCATGCAAGAATGCA
>CACYDA010000200.1 GCA_902773095.1 uncultured Lachnospiraceae bacterium
GTGTATGATAAAAAGAGGGCGTGATTTTGTCTCAATATAGATGTGTCCTATATATTCTCCTAATACACCAATAGAAAATTCAATCATTCCACCTAAAAACAAAACTGCTGACAATGTTGTTACATAACCGGGTACCGAGATGCCAAAAATAAGAGTCTGCACAAGGGTGGCAATAATGTAAATAAATGCGGAAACGGATATGAAAAAACCGAAGCCGGTTACCATTCGCAGTGGAGCTACAGAAAATGCAGTGATTCCATCAATGGCATATTTAAACAGTCCCCAAAAACTCCATTTTGTTTCACCAACGGTTCTTTTTACATTTTCGTAGGGAATCCATTTCTTTTTAAAACCAACCCATTCAAAAATCCCTTTAGAAAAGCGTTGTGATTCACATAAGGATAAAACAGCAAGAACCATCTGTCTTGACATAATCCTATAGTCAACAGCTCCGGAAACAAGGTTAATGTTTGTGAGTTTATTCGTGATTCGATAGAAACTTCGGGAAAACATACTTCTGATCCTTGCTTCGCCTTTTCGGTTTGTCCGCTGTGCGGCAACGCAGTCGTAACCTTGTTCAATTCCTTCGATCATTTGAGGAATTAATGAAGGTGGATGTTGTAAATCGGCATCCATAATGATTACATAATCACCTGTGGAGTGCAACAGTCCGGCGTACATTCCTGCTTCTTTGCCAAAATTTCTTGAAAAGGAAATATATTTTACATTGTCATTTTTTTTGGATAATTCCAAAATAAGCTCAAAAGTATTGTCATGACTTCCGTCATCTACGAATATATAATTAAATGTATAGCCTGCAATGCTGTCAGTTACCTTTGAAGTTTCCTCAAAAAACAGATGAAGAACTTCTGATTCATTGTAGCATGGCACAACCAGATCAACTGTATTCATCATAAATCATCTCCAAACTGCCGAAAAAGGGCATAAAAATATACTCTATATAATACTAAAAATCGGGCTTGTTTGCAAGGTATTATTCAAATATGAACTTAAAGGAGACGATTTTTCAGACGTGAAAATACAAATGTTCGCAAATTGTTCATAATCAATTTTCTATTCCTTCATAAATTCCACATTTTTTATTAAATTTTATGTTATACATTCTAAAAATAGAAATTAAGTTTTCTTTTAACATTTTTTCATATTATTCTCTTTTGTTTAATAAAGCGATATGGCAGCCACATATCGTTTTTTTTTGTTTTTTTTCAAAAAGTTATTGACAATTTTCAGATTAAGTGTATAATTACATTTGTTGGTAACAAAAAGGCAGACAATCCAATTTATTTTCCTCGATAGCTCAATGGTAGAGCACTCGGCTGTTAACCGAGTTGTTGCAGGTTCGAGCCCCGCTCGGGGAGCTTTTAAAAGACTTGATTAATAATATCAGGTCTTTTTTGCTTTTATGTGCACACACTACAATTTTGATAAAAAAACATTGAAAATATCTATAAGATATTATAAAATAGAAGCTAATATTCTTTTATGATGAAGAAATTATCATTACAGGCACCACTTTTTATAGGTTGCCAAGAGAACAATGAACAGAAAAGAGGGATTTTCATGGAATTCAACATAGCAGTTATGTCCGGAGACGGAATCGGTCCGGAAATTGTTGAAGAAGCGAAAAAAGTGTTGTTAACAGTAGGTGAGAAATATGGTCACACATTTCATTTTAAAGATGTGTTAATTGGAGGAATTTCAATTGATACATATGGTGAACCGCTTACCGGGGAAACAATTGAGATAGCAAAGGAAAGCGACGCAGTCTTGCTCGGTGCAGTCGGTGGAGTCGTCGGTAAAGATCAATGGTATGAACTGCCTCCGAATTTAAGACCGGAAGCAGGTTTGCTTGGGATTAGAAAAGCGCTTACTTTATATGCCAATTTAAGACCGGCATATTTATATGAAGAGTTAAATGCAGCATGCCCACTCAAAGAGTCAATTGCTAAAGAAGGATTCGATATGGTTGTTGTCAGAGAACTGACAGGCGGGCTGTATTTTGGAGCAAGAGAAACAAAAGAGACCGATGGAGTAGTTACAGCAATCGATACGCTAACATATACAGAGGATGAAATCAGAAGAATTGCCAAGACCGGTTTTGAGATTGCGATGAAGAGAAGAAAAAATGTCATTAGTGTAGACAAAGCAAATGTTCTTGATTCTTCAAGATTATGGCAGAAAGTGGTTGCCGAAGTGGCAAAGGAGTATCCTGAAGTGACACTTACCAATATGCTTGTTGATAATTGTGCAATGCAGCTTGTCAAAGATCCAAAACAGTTTGATGTCATCCTGACAGAGAATATGTTCGGTGATATTCTTTCAGATGAGGCAAGTATGATTACCGGTTCGATTGGAATGCTTCCATCAGCCAGTCTTGGTTATGACAAGATGGGATTGTATGAACCAAGTCATGGAGCAGCACCTGATATTGCCGGTCAGGATATTGCAAACCCAATTGCAACAATATTATCGGCAGCAATGATGTTAAGATATTCATTTGATTTAGACAAGGAAGCTGATGCGGTAGAAAACGCAGTCAGGCAGGTACTTAAAGATGGTATCAGGACAGTTGATATTATGTCTGAAGGAAACACGCAGGTTGGATGCAAAGGAATGGGTGATGCAATCTGTGAACGTATATCATAATCGTATATAAAGGAGATACAGCTATGGAGAGAAGAAGTGATCAGGTAACGAAAGGAGTTGCAACAGCACCTCAGCGTTCTTTATTTAATGCTTTAGGAATGACAAAGGAAGAACTGGACAGGCCGCTTGTAGGTATCGTCAGTTCTTATAATGAAATAGTACCGGGACATATGAACATCGATAAGATTGCAGATGCAGTGAAAATGGGTGTTGCAATGGCCGGTGGTACACCGATCATGTTCCCGGCAATTGCAGTATGTGATGGGATTGCAATGGGACATGTAGGAATGAAATATTCACTTGTGACAAGAGATTTGATCGCAGACTCTACAGAATGTATGGCAATGGCACACCAGTTTGATGCCCTTGTTATGATTCCAAACTGTGATAAAAATGTACCGGGACTTTTAATGGCAGCAGCAAGACTCAATATCCCGACAATTTTTGTCAGTGGAGGCCCGATGCTGGCAGGAAGGGTGAAAGGATGCAAGACATCACTTTCGAGCATGTTCGAGGCAGTAGGGTCTTATGCAGCCGGCACAATGGATCTGGATGATGTGGATGAATTTGTTTCACATGCATGTCCTACATGTGGTTCTTGTTCAGGAATGTATACAGCAAACAGTATGAACTGTTTAACAGAGGCGCTTGGTATGGCTCTGAAAGGAAATGGAACCATTCCTGCTGTATATTCTGAGAGACTGAAACTGGCAAAACATGCCGGAATGAAAGTGATGGAGCTTTTAGAGAAGAATATCAGACCAAGAGATATTATGACAGAAGATGCATTTATGAATGCACTCACAGTAGATATGGCACTTGGCTGCAGCACAAACAGTATGCTTCATCTGCCTGCCATTGCACATGAAGCTGGTGTCGATATTAATCTTGACGTTGCAAATGAGATTAGTGCCAGAACACCAAATCTTTGTCATCTTGCACCTGCAGGGCACACTTATATTGAGGAACTCAATGAAGCAGGCGGTGTTTATGCAGTGATGAACGAGCTTGATAAGAAAGGTTTGTTAAAGACAGATTTAATTACAGTGACAGGAAAAACTGTGAAAGAAAATATTGAAAATGTGAAAAATAAAAACACAGAAGTGATCAGACCAATTGACAATCCATACAGTGAAGTGGGCGGCATTGCAGTTCTTAGAGGAAATCTTGCGCCTGACAGTTGTGTGGTAAAACGTTCGGCAGTCGTTCCTGAAATGTTAAAGCATGAAGGACCGGCAAGAGTATTTGATTGTGAAGAAGATGCAATCGAGGCAATCAGAGGCGGTAAAATTGTTGCAGGAGATGTTGTTGTGATTCGATACGAAGGACCAAAAGGCGGTCCGGGAATGAGAGAAATGTTAAATCCTACCTCCGCAATTGCCGGTATGGGGCTTGGTTCCACGGTAGCACTGATCACAGACGGACGTTTCTCAGGAGCTTCAAGAGGAGCATCGATTGGTCATGTGTCTCCGGAAGCGGCAGTTGGAGGACCGATTGCACTTGTGGAAGAAGGAGATCTCATCAAAATTGATATCAATGCAAATACCATTAGTCTTGATATATCTGATGAGGAAATGGAAGCAAGAAGAGCAAAATGGCAGCCTAGACAGCCAAAGGTGACGACAGGTTATCTTGCAAGATATGCTTCTTTAGTTACCTCTGCCAATACAGGCGCAATTCTTAAGAATAAACAGTAAAAGTATTCCATAGATTTACTGAAAATTATAGTACGGAAAGGTGATAATTGTAATGGAATTAACAGGTTCAGAAATTATAATTGAGTGTTTGAAAGAACAAGGTGTTGACACAGTATTTGGTTATCCGGGAGGAACAATTTTAAATGTATATGATGAATTATATAAACATTCTAATGAGATAACACATATACTGACATCACATGAGCAGGGTGCAGCACATGCAGCAGATGGATATGCCCGTTCTACGGGAAAAGTTGGTGTATGTATGGCTACATCCGGTCCCGGTGCAACAAACTTAGTAACAGGAATCGCAACAGCACATATGGATTCAGTTCCGCTTGTTGCAATTACTGCAAATGTACCACTTCCGATTATTGGTAAGGATTCCTTCCAGGAAGTAGATATTGTTGGTGTAACTATGCCAATCACAAAACACAATTTTTTAGTAAAAGATGTGAAAGATTTGGCAGATACTTTAAGAAAAGCATTTTATATTGCACAGTCAGGAAGACCGGGTCCGGTACTTGTTGATATTTTGAAGAATGCAACTGCTGATAAGGCAGAATATGAGTACAAAGAGCCAAAGAAAATTGAACCTTCTATCGATCAGATTACAGAGGAAGACATTGCAACAGCAGTAAAACTGATTGAAGAAGCGAAGAAACCATATATTTTTGTAGGTGGTGGCGCGATTATTTCAGGCGCTTCTGAAGAACTGAAGAAATTTGTTAATTTGGTAGATGCACCGGTATGTGATACTTTGATGGGAAAAGGTGCATTTGATGGTACCGACAGTCATTATACAGGAATGCTTGGAATGCACGGTACAAAGACATCGAACTTTGGTGTTACAGAATGTGACCTTCTGATTGCAATCGGTGTAAGATTTAGTGACAGAGTAACGGGTAATGCAAAGAAGTTTGCAAGCAATGCAAAAATTTTACAGATTGACATCGATCCGGCCGAGATTAATAAAAACATTGCGACAACAGCAAGTATCATCGGCGATGTGAAAGAAGTCCTTAAAGTATTAAATGAGAAGATTAGTCAGCATGATAATAAAGAATGGCTTGAACACATTGCACAGCTGACAAAGGATTATCCGATGACATATCAGGAAAACCAGCTGAATGGACCTGCTTTGATTGAAAAAATATATGAAATTACCAATGGTGATGCCATTATCACAACTGAGGTTGGACAGCATCAGATGTGGGCAGCGCAGTTTTATCAATACAGCAAGCCTAGAACATTGATCACATCAGGTGGTGCAGGTACGATGGGATATGGTCTGGGAGCAGCCATCGGCAGCAAAATGGGTAATAAAGATAAAGTTGTCATCAATATTGCCGGTGACGGATGCTTTAGAATGAACATGAATGAAATTGCTACAGCTACAAGGTATAATATTCCTGTTATTGAAGTGGTTGTGAATAATCAGGTTCTTGGAATGGTAAGACAATGGCAGACACTATTCTATGGAAAGAGATATTCCAATACAACATTAAATGATCAAGTGGATTTTGTGAAAGTTGCAGAAGGTTTAGGAGCAAAAGCCTATAGAATCACAAAATTAGAAGAGGTTGAACCTGTTCTGAAAGAGGCAATTGAATTAAATATACCTGTTGTGATTGATTGTCAGATTGACAGTGATGATAAGGTATTTCCAATGGTTGCACCCGGAACAGCGATCAGCGAGGCATTCTCACAGGAAGATTTAGCAGCTAAAGGACTTGACTGTTAATATTTTCAGCGATAAAATAAGACTTGGTAAAAATTTGGATTAATTTTTCCATTATGATTGATATCAAAAATATATAGAATATCGTATATGAATTACATTTAATATGAATGATCATACGTATCACAAGGAGGAAATACAAGTGAGCAGAGTTTATAACTTTTCAGCCGGACCGGCTGTATTACCGGAAGAGGTATTAAAAGAAGCAGCAGACGAGATGTTAGATTACAAGGGAACAGGAATGTCTGTGATGGAGATGAGTCATCGTTCCAAGGCATATCAGGCAATTATTGATGAGGCAGAGCAGGATTTAAGAGACCTTATGAATATTCCTGACAATTATAAGGTATTATTCTTACAGGGTGGTGCTTCTACACAGTTTGCCATGATTCCTATGAATCTTAAGAAAAACGGTGTGGCTGACTATATTGTAACAGGACAGTGGGCAAAGAAAGCGTACCAGGAAGCACAGAAGTTCCTGAAGGCAAATAAGATTGCTTCATCTGAGGATAAGACATTCTCTTACATTCCTGATTGTTCTGATCTTCCAATCAGTGAGGATGCAGATTATGTTTATATCTGCGAGAACAATACCATTTATGGAACAAAGTATAAGACACTTCCAAATACAAAGGGTAAGATTTTAGTATCTGATGTATCATCATGTTTCCTATCTGAGCCTGTTGATGTTACAAAGTACGGTATCATCTATGGTGGTGTTCAGAAGAATATCGGACCGGCAGGTGTTGTGATCGCAATTATCCGCGAAGATTTGATACCGGAAGAACCGCTTGAGGGAGTTCCAACAATGCTTCAGTACAAGATTCATGCTGATAACGGATCTATGTATAATACTCCTCCTGCATATGGCATCTATATCTGTGGTAAAGTATTTAAATGGATCAAGAAGATGGGCGGTCTCGAAGTGATGAAACAGCGTAACGAAGAGAAAGCGAAAATATTATATGATTTCTTAGATCAGAGTGAATTATTCAAGGGTACAGTTGTCAAAGAAGACCGTTCACTGATGAATGTTCCTTTTGTGACAGGTAACGAAGAGCTTGACGCTAAATTTGTTAAAGAAGCAAAAGAAGCAGGATTTGAGAATCTGAAAGGACACAGAACAGTTGGTGGTATGAGAGCAAGTATTTACAATGCAATGCCAATTGAAGGTGTGAAAGCTCTTGTTGAATTTATGAAGAAATTCGAAGAAGAGAATAAATAATCTGTGATGATAAGAAAGGAAAGAAAAATGACAAAGATTAATTGCTTGAATCCTATTGCAAAAGTAGGTCTTGATTTATTTTCAGATAACTATGAGATAACAGAAGATTTTGCACAGGCTGACGCTGCTTTAGTAAGAAGTGCGGTAATGCATGAATTGGAGATGCCGGGATCTTTAAAATGTATCGCAAGAGCAGGCGCAGGTGTTAATAATATTCCACTTGACAAATGTGCCGATCAGGGTATTGTGGTATTCAATACACCTGGTGCCAATGCAAATGGTGTCAAAGAACTTGTTTTAGCAGGAATGTTATTAGCAGCAAGAGATATTACAGGTGGAATTGAATGGACAAAATCAGAAGCAGCAAAGTCAGATGCAAATGTGGCAAAGACTGCTGAGAAAGAAAAGAAAAAATTTGCCGGTACAGAAATAAAAGGAAAGAAACTTGGTGTCATAGGTCTTGGCGCAATTGGTGCAATGGTTGCTAATGCAGCAGTTTCACTTGGAATGGAAGTTTATGGTTATGACCCATATATTTCAGTGTCAGCTGCATGGAATTTATCAAGAAGTGTAAAGCACATTAATACTACAGAAGAAATCTATAAGACATGCGATTATATTACAATCCATGTACCACTCCTTGACAGTACAAAGGGAATGATCAACAAAGAAGCATTTGATATGATGAAAGATGGAGTTGTCATCTTAAATTATGCAAGAGATATCCTTGTTGATGAGGAAGCAATGGCAGAAGCTCTCAAGTCAGGAAAAGTAAAGAGATATATGACAGACTTTGCGAATCCTGCCTCTGTCAATATGGAAGGTGCAATTGTTACACCTCATATCGGTGCTTCTACGGAAGAATCCGAAGATAACTGTGCAGTAATGGCAGTGAATGAAGTAATTGATTTCATTGAAAATGGTAACATCAAGAATTCAGTAAACTACCCTGCGTGTGATATGGGTGTTTGTGATAAAGCAGCACGTGTGACAATCTGCCATAAGAATATTCCAAGCATGATTGGACAGTTCACATCTGCATTCGCAGCAGAAAATATCAATATTTCAGATATGACAAACAAGAGCAGAGGTGATTACTCTTATACAATGCTTGATTTAGATACAAAAGCAACAGAAAGTGTTGTGAAGAGTATTGAAGCAATTGATGGCGTAATCAAGGTTAGAGTGATTAAATAATTTTTGCATGAAGAATTGCCGGATATGAAGATTAGTAAGGCATCGAACTTTATCTTATGGATAGATTTCGATGCCTTGTTTTTTGTAACGGCATCTTTGCAGGGTGGATGTTCAAAAGAAAAGGATTATGAACAAATGTCAGGAATTCCGGGTGAGGAAGTTGTTGACAGATTAATGTTAAAAATATAAAATATGCTTGATTGGAAAATGTGAGATCAGTGATCAGGATAAATTCGAAAAAGATAGAAAACGATGGAGGAAAATAAAAATGGCAGTCATAAAAGCATTTGAATGTATCAGACCAACAAAAGAGTTAGCGAGTGAAGTGGCAGCGCTTCCTTATGATGTATATAATAGAGAAGAAGCATGCGAGGCTGTAAAAGGAAAAAAATACTCATTTTTAAGAATCGACAGAGCAGAGACACAGTTTGGTTCGGATGTGGATACATACGATGATCGGGTCTATGCAAAAGCGAAAGAACTTCTTGAACAGATGAAATCAAAGGGAATCTACATAAAATCAGACAAAAAATGTTATTATATCTATGAACTTACAATGAATGGAAGAGTGCAGACAGGAATTGTTGCCTGTGCAAGTATCGATGACTATGTCAATAATGTGATTAAAAAACATGAAAATACAAGAGAAGAAAAGGAACTTGACAGAATCAGACATGTGGATACCTGTAACGCACAGACGGGACCGATTTTTCTTGCCTATAGAAGAAATGAAGTGATTAAAAATGTGATTGACAAGGTGAAAAATACGCAGCCAATCTTTTCATTTGTATCAGAGGATGGAATTCGACATGCAGGATATGTGATTGATGACGAAAATGATATTCAAACAATTGAAGATGAATTTGCAAAGATTGATGAAATCTATATTGCCGACGGACATCACCGGGCAGCATCAGCGGTGAAAGTAGGCTTAAAAAGAAGAAAAGAAAACCCGGCTTATAACGGAACGGAAGAGTTTAATTTCTTTTTATCAGTTTTATTCCAGGAACAGGAATTGATGATCATGCCGTATAATCGTGTTGTAAGAGATTTAAATGGATTATCAGAAAGTGAGTTTTTAGAGAAATTGGGTGAGAACTTTGAAGTGTCAAAACAGGGAAAAGAAGCACTTGAACCTTCTAAAAAAGCAGAAGTGACAATGTATCTTGGCGGTGAATGGTATCTGTTGAAGGCAAAAAATAAAATATTATCTGAAGATGCGGTAGAAGGACTTGATGTTTCATTATTACAAAATTATGTTCTTGCACCGATTCTTGGAATTGAGGATCCGAGAACAGATCACAGAATTGATTTTATTGGAGGAATCAGAGGAATCGGAGAACTTGAGAGAAGATGCAAAAAGGATATGAAAGTGGCATTTGCGATGTACCCGACATCGATTAGTGAACTTTTTGATGTTGCTGATGCAGGAAAACTGATGCCGCCAAAGTCTACATGGTTCGAACCAAAACTACGAAGCGGTTTGTTCATCCATGAGCTTTCGTAAAAAAAATGTAAAAAAATAGATGAATACTTGATTTGTTTTTGGTTTTATACTACAATATACGGGTTGATAAAATGTAACTAAAAACGAAATAAAATCTAACCATAATGAAAGAATGAAAAGGAAAAGCTTATGAGCAATAATAATGATGAAATGGATTTCACAGATCATGAAGATTTTAGTTCCGGTCTGGTGGAACTCGATGAAGATATCGTAAAAGATATTCAGGCATATATGGATATGGATGATGATGTTCAGGAAGATGATGAAAGTGATTCAAGACGGAATAAAGTGTTTTTGACCAGTGAAATTATGTATTATGACTCTGATAAAGATTATGGAATGAAAAGCAATAATCCGTATAGTAATCGAAACCTTCATTTTCTTGAAAATGAAGAAGATGATGAAAATGAAGACTATGAAGAAGATGATAATCAGGATTATGATGATGGTCGATTCGACGATCTTGATGAAGAACCTTATATTCAGCCAAAGCAGAAATTGTCAAAAGAGCAGATTGTGAATAGAGTAATGGCAGGAATGGGTGTTGCAATTGCTGCATTTACGATTTTTTATGGTATTGTTGCCTATGGAATCTTTCATAATGACAATAAAGAAGTAAAAACAGAAAATGAGTCAGTAGAACAGGTGATTCAAGAGACAACTACAGAATATATAGATGAAAGCCTGTTTGTGAGTCCATATTCAGACAAAAATATTTCAGAAGAGATTAAAGAAGAATTAAATGAGGCAAAATTAAAGCCTGCCAAAACAAAATTGAATAAACTGGATAATAAAGTAGACAAAGTGATGACAAAGGTGGTTGACAGTTCAAAGTCTAATTATGATAATATTCGAAATATATATGATTATCTCTTGGTAAATTTTGAATATAAAGATAAATCATATGTTGATGAAGATACCGTATATGATTTGTGCTCAACAGTTGATTATGAATCTTTTCTTGACATGAAGATTATTTATCGTGCCAATAAGTCGTTGACGAATAACGAAGGGTCACCTGATGATTATGCGTGTGCATTCACTGTATTGGCAAGAAGATATGGTCTTGAAGCATACTATATTGATGGTGCGATTTATAATGAAGACGGCGAATATGAATCACATGGTTATTCTATCATTGTTTTGGATGGCAAGAATTATATATTTGATCCTGCCTATGACGCATTATTGCTGAAAGAGGAAAATGATAAGACAAAGGAGCAGGAATCTTCGGCTGACAGCATGAAAGAACAGTATGATTCTGATGAAAAACTGCTTGATCTAGAGGGAGCAGGAAATGGATATTTGTCCAAGTCTTCTGTAAAAGACTTGGAAGATTCAGAAGATTCAGAAAAAGAAAGCGACAATAAAAAAGACAGCGAGAGTAAGAGCAGTAAAGGCAAGAAAAATGATTCAAAAGGCAGTGAAGAAAACGAAAACGATGAGGATGCGGATACTGCACAGGAACAGACTGATACACGAGTGGCACCAGCCTATATGTCATTTGGAAAGACTTTTGAGGAATTGAAAAAGATTTATACAACAGATGATGTGGATAATTCTATGAGCAAATTTAGTGATTTTGCTACATTAGGAGCATTTTCGTTTGATGCATCGTTTAGTACCACAAATGGCGGAGATGCTTATGGAAGTGTCACATACAAGACTGGTTATAGTGAAGATGGCAATTCAGGCTCTGCAAATGGAGAAATTATCATCAATACAGGTGAAAAAGTGTATTTGAGTGGTTCGGTTTCAGGAAGCAGTACAAATACATGGAAACTTGTCGCAAAGGTATATGATCAAGATATGGATTATGTCACTGAGGCGACCATTTATAGCGCAACAACCTATACTTCAGAAAATGATATTTCATATACACCTGGCAGACCGGGAAATATTAAGCTCGTATATATGGTGACTGATTCCTATGGTAGAACATGTGCTATATCTAAGATGATTACAGTTAGAGGTTCTTATTACGATGGCGATGACGATGACGATGATGATGATGATGATGATGAGACAACAAAACCAACAGAAAAAGAGACGGAGTCTGAGATAGAGACAACAACAGAGTCACAGGAAACAGAAGAACCATCAAGTGAGGAAGAGACAACTACGGAAGAAATGGAAACAGAGGAAACATCATCTGAAACAGAACAGGAAGAGAATCCTGAAGAACCGGAGACAACAGAGCCTCCAGTGGAAGATTAGGTAAGAGATACGATAGTTTTGATTCAACCGGTGCATAATCAGCAAACGATGATTGTGCATCGGTTATTTCGAATCATAAAGTAGATAGATGAAAGGTAGAAAAATGATATTAAATGTAACAAATTTAAGCCATGGATTTGGAGACCGTGCGATTTTTAATCATGTTTCGTTCCGGCTTTTAAAAGGTGAGCATATCGGTCTGGTTGGCGCAAATGGTGAGGGAAAATCAACTTTCATGAATATCGTGACAGGAAAACTGATGCCTGATGAAGGCAGTGTTGAATGGAACAAAAATGTGAGAGTGGGCTATCTTGACCAGCATGCGGTTTTGGAACAGGGAATGACAATCGGAAGTGTTCTTAAGTCAGCGTTTTCGTATCTGTTTGATTTGGAAAACCATATGAATGAAATATGTGATCAACTGGGAGATGCGTCGATTTCTGAGGAAGAGATGACACGGATGATGGAAGAACTTGGCACTATTCAGGACACTCTTACCAACCATGATTTTTATGTCATTGATGCAAAAGTAGAAGAGGTGGCAAGAGCATTAGGTCTTTTGGAACTTTCTTTGGATCATGATGTAATGGATTTGAGTGGCGGACAGAGAACAAAGGTGCTGTTAGGGAAATTGCTGCTTGAAAAACCGGACATCCTTTTGCTTGATGAACCGACAAACTATCTTGATGCCAATCATATTGAATGGCTAAAAAGGTATCTGTTGGAATATGAGAATGCGTTTATTCTGATTTCGCACGATATACCGTTTTTAAACAGTGTCGTCAATATTATCTATCATATGGATAACCAGGAATTAAATAGATATGTGGGAAATTATGACAAATTTTTGGAAGTATATGAGATGAAGAAATCACAGCTTGAGGCAGCCTACAAAAGGCAGCAAAAAGAGATTGATGATCTGAAGGATTTTGTGGCGCGAAATAAAGCAAGAGTGTCAACGAGAAATATGGCAATGTCCAGACAGAAAAAACTGGACAAAATGGATATCATTGAACTGAAACGAGAAAAACCAAAGCCGGAATTTCACTTTAAAAATGCAAGGGCAACAGGAAAGGTAATCTTTGAAACAACAGATTTAATCATTGGATATGATCAAAAAGTGCCACTCTCCAAGCCAATCAATTTACGTATGGAGCGTGGGGAGAAAATCGCTGTAGTCGGAACGAATGGAATTGGAAAAACGACATTTTTAAAAAGTGTTCTGGGAATCACCAAACCGTTATCAGGGAAAGCAGTGCTCGGAGATTATCTCGAAATAGGTTATTTCGAACAGGAAATCAAGCCGGGGTCTAATACATGTATTGAAGAAATATGGGAAGAATTTCCGTCATATACACAATATGAAGTACGTTCGGCATTGGCAAAATGTGGTCTTACAACAAAACATATCGAGAGTTTAGTAAGAGTACTAAGCGGTGGTGAGCAGGCAAAAGTAAGACTTTGCAAACTGATTAACAGAGAGACGAATATTCTTCTTTTAGATGAACCGACGAATCACCTTGATGCAGATGCCAAAGAAGAATTAAAAAGAGCATTAAAAGAATATAAAGGTGGTATCCTTCTGGTATGTCATGAGCCTGATTTTTATGATGGTCTTGTGGATAAAGTATGGAATCTTGAGGAGTTTTCCACACTGTCAGTGTGATCGTAGATCAGCAGTATTAACAGGTAAGAAACATAAATAGTGAAATCGGAGAAAACTATGGATTTACTTATGAATTGTCTTCTTTGTCCGCGCAAATGTGGAGTGAACAGATACAAAAAAACAGGATTTTGTGGTGTCGGAGTGAATGTGAAAGTAGCAAGGGCGGCACTTCATTATATGGAAGAACCCTGCATCAGTGGTACGAAGAGAAGAAACTTGCCAACGAATGAGAAGAATCGTTTACAACATGATGATTTCCGGTATGGAAGCGGAACAGTTTTTTTCTCCGGCTGTAATTTGAAATGCTGTTATTGCCAGAATTTTCAGCTATCGCATGAAAATTTTGGAAAAGAAATCACTACTTTAAGGCTTTCTGAAATTTTTTTGGAATTGCAGGAAAAAGGTGCCTGTAATATTAATTTAGTGACTGCTGTCATGTATATTCCACAGATCATCGAGGCACTAAAACTTGTAAAAAGTCGGCTAAAAATCCCGGTTGTGTATAATAGTGGAGGATATGAAAGGAAAGACATAATCAGGATGCTAAAGGATTATGTTGACATCTATCTTGTCGATCTAAAGTATTATCAAAATGAAAAAGCAATGAAGTATTCGAAAGCTCCTGATTATTTTAGGTATGCAATGGATGCGATTGAAGAGATGATTTACCAGACTGGAAAACCGGTATTTGCTCAAGGTAAGACCATGGATGATGAGGATGCAGTAATGCAATCCGGTGTGATCATCAGGCATCTTGTGATACCCGGGATGCGAAAAGATTCTATAGAAATTCTAAAAAGAATCAGTGAAAGGTTTGACAAGGAATATTATATTTTAAGCCTCATGAGCCAGTTTACACCTTATTATCATTGTAGTGAGTTTAAAGAAATCAACAGAAAAGTTACCGGTTTTGAGTATGACAGTGTTGTGGATGAGGCATTAAGGCTTGGGCTTGACAATACCTATATTCAGGGTAGAAACAGCGCAGGTAAAGAATATACTCCGGA
>CACYDA010000201.1 GCA_902773095.1 uncultured Lachnospiraceae bacterium
CACAGAAACGCATATCTGACGCCAAATACATCAAAAGGAATCGAAACATTAGTATTCAATGATGAGGGAATTAAGGCAAAGATGGCAAGGAACATTAATTCCTATCTTGAAAAAATTGGATTTGAAAACAGGGGTGTCACTGTAAGACCAAATCTTGTGGTATTGAGACGAACAAGAATTCCTGCTGTTTTGGTGGAAGTGGGATTTATCGATAATGATGAGGACAATGAAATATTTGATGACAATTTTAATGACATTGCCCGTGCCATCGCACAGGGAATTATCGATACAGTTGGAGGCTGTGAGGAAGAGAGAAAACTGTACCGTGTACAGGTAGGAGCGTTTAGGGACCAAGAAGAGGCAGATGCACTTTTAAATGAGTTAAAGAGCCAGGGATTTCCAGCTTATATCTTGTTAGATCATGGCTTTTACAAAGTGCAATCAGGTGCGTATGCTGTACTTGATAATGCGGTGCGAATGGAAGAAAGACTTAGAAATGCAGGCTATAATACTTTCATCACCACTTAACTTGGACTTGACATTTTGTATATAATATCAGATAATAATAGAAGTTTGCAGGGGAACTATTCAGTTGAGAAGGTTAAAAACCTGACCCTTTGAACCTGTCAGTTAATACTGTCGTAGGGAGCAACGTAATAGGAAGATTGAGAAATACGATATTATGAGGCTGTCTTTTGACAGCCTTTTGCTCCGTTAAAATAAAAAATGGAGGATGATTAGCATGGAAAAAGAAAGAGTTGTATCAATGATTGAAGTAGTTAGAAAGGAAGTGCCATTAGTACATCACATTACGAATTATGTGACGGTAAATGATTGCGCCAATGCAGTTCTTGCCATTGGAGCATCTCCGATCATGGCGGATGATATCAAAGAAACCGCCGACATCACCAGTATCTCAAAAGCACTTGTCTTAAATATCGGTACATTAAATGAGCGAACAATCAGTTCTATGATCGCGTCAGGAAAAAAGGCAAATGAGTTACGGATTCCGGTGGTATTTGATCCGGTAGGGGCAGGCGCTTCCACTTTTCGAAATGAGACAACAAAAAGAATTCTCGACAATGTGAAAGTTTCAATCATTAGAGCGAATCTGTCAGAAATGTCTTATATTGCGGGAATTGCTGCATCAACAAAAGGCGTGGATACAGCAAAAGAAGACGAAGGAAATGATCCTGTTTTTGTAGCAAAATCAGTCGCAAAGATGTATCATTGTATAGCGGCTGTCACAGGAAAGGTGGATATCGTTTCCGATGGAGAGCGTGTGGCCGGTTTATCGAATGGTACGGCATTGCTGTCAAAAGTAACCGGGACAGGCTGTATGACATCTGCACTGACAGGTGCCTTTGCAGGAATTGTAGCGGATTCTTTAGAATATGATTATTTTCATGCTGCGTGTGCAGGAATATCCTCAATGAGTATCGCTGGTGAACTTGCTAAACGACAGTTTGCCGAATCAGGCACAGGTAGTTTTCATGTCGGCATTATTGATTATCTGAGTAAAATGGATCAAGAACTGATGAAGGAATACATCAATATGGAAATAAAATAGAAATAAAATAGAAATAAAATAGAAAGGTCTGGTTGAATCGTGATTGACTTTAAAAAATGTGAGGGAATTATCTTTGATCTGGACGGAACACTGATCGATTCCATGGGGGTATGGGAACAGATTGATATAGATTTTCTGGGAAAAAGAGGATTTGAGGTTCCGGATGATTATCTTGACCGGATTGCTCCTTTGGGATTTGAGGCATGTGCGGATTATACAATTGAGCGATTTGGATTGAGGGAGACCAGACAACAGATTATGAAAGAATGGTTTGATATGGCTGAATATGCCTATTCGCATGAAGTCACTTTAAAAAAAGGAGTTTTTAGATTTCTTGAATATTTAAAGAATCATCATATCAAAATGTCAATCGCAACAGCATCCAATATGACTCTTGTTAAGCCGGTATTAAAACGTCATCATATATGGGATTATTTTGATAATATTA
>CACYDA010000202.1 GCA_902773095.1 uncultured Lachnospiraceae bacterium
CCTTCATATCCGGTAATCGATATACTTCCATCTTCCAATATTGAATATATATATGTAGAATTTCCCACAGTATACATCAAATCATCCGCAAAAACAGTCTGGACATTTTTTTGGGTACCAATCATTTTTCCCTGCACATTTCCTGCCATCATCATCGCACCTATCGTACAGCATAAGATACTTTTAAAAATTCGTCTTCTCATAAAAACTTTCTCCTTCTTATTTTAGTCAAATGTTTTTTCCTTCTTATATTTTCACCAAATCAGGAATAATATTTTAATTCAAACCCTAAAGTTTTAAATAATAGTACTATTAGTTCCATTCAATCTATAGAACTCCTTGTAGTCATCACATGACTGGTGTAAAAATAATGCCATTTGTTTAGAATTGTCTGAACTGTTATAACCCCTTATACCATCCTCTCACACATTCCATCCTGCCAGTCTTCGTTTCAACGCAGCATGATCTTTGACATTAATCATTCCATCATGATTGATATCTGCAGCCGATTGATTAATACTGACATTCCATCCTGCAAGGTATCTTTTGATCAACGAACTGTCTTTGATATTGATTACGGTGTCACCATTCACATCGCCGTTTAAAAAACTATCCGGTTCCACTTTTGCTGCATCTGCTTCTCTTTCTCCCTCTAGTAATAATGTCAAAGCACAGCCTGTATTCCAGCAGCCATATTGGTAAGATAATGCTGTATTGATGCCTGCTTTGTCAGCGATTTCATCGATATTATTGTAATACCACTCTTTCAAACCGGATGTATCACAGATGAAATACACTTCAATGACGGAATTATCCTTCAATATATTGGCAATCGTATCCATAGAATAAGAACTCATGACTCTCCCTGTCTGATAATAATAATTTGCATTGACAGATGTACACTTAGGAAGACTGATGTCCGCTTCCAGGGTATGATCAAGTTGCATTACCTGCTGTGTCTGGTTAAAATAAGCGTGACTTAAATATTCATCGCCATCATCATCATCCCATGTCAGGTCCGTGTAATAATACTCGCCATCGATTCTCACAAGATTCCATGCATGTCCGCCTCCTGACACCACCATCGATTGAATTCCTGCCTTATAGAGCAAATATTGAAATGCCCTGGCATAGCCTTCACAAACTGCCCGCCCATCCAGAATAGCACCATAAGCTTTATGTGCATAAGTGGCATCTAAATCATATTCTATCATTTCTGCCAGCATATCATGTATTTCCAATTCCCTGTCAAACTCATTCATTGAGATATCAATATTGCTTAAAATCCTATTTACCTCTTTTTCAAATTTTGATCTTTCTTTAATATATTGCTCTTTCGAAAAAACATATTTCACATTTAAATACCATACTTCGCTTCCGGAATATGTATAGGATACTTCATTACTTCTCCAAAAATGCTGGGGATAATCTGCCCTATATGTATTATAAACAAGCATGATCTCATCAGCCGAAACAGAATGTTTGCTGTCATATACTTTGATTTTCTCTTCATGATTGGCCACTCCTTCGACAATCTTATCATATACAAACAGATAATTCTCTCCATTTTTCATTTTCCGAAGTGTCTGCCTTCCATAATAATCTTCACGTGAAAGTTCCTTTGGTTTTTCCTCTGCGAAAGCACTGACCTGTGATTTATTGCAGCAAAGTACGAAATAGAAAGTCAGCATCAACAGAAGGATGATTCTCACAGCATAAATATCGAGTGATTGATCATTCTTTTTCATTCCTGCATCACTCACCATTTCTTCCACCTCCTTTCCTGATCCTTCTTCAATCATTGGTGCTCCAATTTTCTCTCGAAACATTACCTAATCAATTATTCATTTTCTACTACACCATCACCGGCTGCAAAAATTTTTCCCCAATGACCATAAGCAGGAACTACCACTTTTGCATTTGAAGTACAGTGTAACACATGTCCGTAATTCCATGCTACAATGCCACCTGCATACGAATAACTATCCCAAGATGTAACGGTTGAAGTAATTGTTCCATCTGTGTCACAAAATGAGATAAATCCTTCCGTATCATTATACCCAGCAACACCTCCTGCACCTATTGCAGTATATCCACCATTACTGGCACTGATATCCATTTTATTTCCTGAACTGCTTACAATTTTACCATTGTTATAACCACAAATTCCTCCTGCATAGCAACTGGTGCCTGTAGCAGACACTATACAGTCAACAATGGAACAATTCTTTATATTACCGTTTTCATCATTGGAACCACATACGATTCCTGCTCTATTCTTCTCACCATTAACAATGACTGTACATTTATTGAATGTACAATTCGTAACCGTACCGGAATTATATTTTGCCAGTACCCCTACATTATAATTGATAGAAGATGACACACTACATCCTTCAAAGACCATGTTTTCAATAATGCAGTCTTTTTCTAATTGATAGAATATTGCATCTTTAATAACAAGATTCAAAATTTTGTAACCATTACCGTCATAATGTCCTTTAAATGGCACATCCGATGCCCCCATTACTTCAAATGTCTCATAATTTCCATTAATATTGGAGATCTGTTTGAAATGCTTCGTACTATTGTTTCCAACTTTCTTCAACTGCTCCAAGTCAGACACCAGATATGGGTTTGACTCTGAACCATCACCACCGGAAAAATCACTCTTCGTAATATACCTGACTGATTCGGAAGGGGTTTCAATTGTACCGGCTTTAACAATGACACGGTATACGCCGGAATCCACAGAAACTCCATCTGCATTTTTTCCATCCCATTGGAATGAATACTCTGTATTTGATTTACAATTAGAAAATGTATGAGAATATACTACAGAATTATCAACATCTACGATTGATGCTACTACCTCCCTCGAATCTTGATTTAAATTAAATTTTAACGTTACCTGTGATACATCTTTGATGAAATCTCCTCCGTTTTCATTCCTGAATGTAAGAGTTGTCGGCGCCGCATCATCTTTTAATGCTTCCCATTCGCATATGTAATTTCCTTTTCTGCTTATGGAATCATCCCATTTATAATCATATTTTCTTCCACTAAAACAGGCATAATACTCAGACCTGTATGTTTCCGGCTGTCCATCACGCCAATTGGAATACTCATATTTTTCACCATTCACCCATTGCCAGATATTATCCGTTTCCAGATCATTCAGTCCGAAAATTACAGTACCTGCGTCCTTTTCTTTAATATAATCCTGCACAAAAATATTCTCTTCTTCACTGGTAATGACAGCAAGATGACCTCCATTAAGATCACACCATTGGTTTGCTGCTTCCCATGATTCCGCTGCAAAAATATAATAATAATTTGCATTGAATTGCTTCGCATCTGCCGGAATGCTTCTTTGATCAATGGTTTCTTTTGACTCACCTGACTGTTTCGAATCATCCTCATCCATATGTCCATAACTTACAAATTTGATATCCCATCCTGCCAGATAGCGTTTGAGTAATGCATTATCCTTGACATCAACTACTCTGTCTCCATTTAAATCACCTAAAACATATTTATCATTCGTTTCATCTGCAAAAGTGACACTTGATGTGGCTAAAGCCAATGTCATTGCAAATACAGTCATTGTTACTTTCTTCCCATTTTTCAATTTTTTCATCTTCATAGCGTTCTCCTTTTTCATTGTTCATTTTATGTTAAACTACATTGGAATTTCCAATTTCTACATTCAATATTTAATCTGATGAAAAATAACGGACTGTTACTTATTAACATCGTTTAAGAAACAGTCCATTTTGTATTCCATTAACCTATTTTATTTTCCTAATTTAACTTCCCAACCTGCGAGATATCTCTTTAAAATTGCCGCATCTTTCATGTCAACTGCATCATCACCATTGACATCTGCAGCCTTCGTATTAATCGTCACGTCCCAACCTACAAGATATCTCTTTAACATCGCAGCATCTTTCATATCGATATCACCATCTCCTGTGATGTCACCCACCGTAAACTCATCTGTGGTATCTTCGCCGCCTGTTGTATCTTCATCACCTGTTGTGTCTTCATCACTAGTGCCGGTTTCATCAGGTGCTTTTTCTTCTTCAGGTGTTTTTCCTTCATCATGTGTTTTTTCTTCTTCAGGATTATCATCCGGTTTTTCAACGACTTTATAGTCTTCAGGAGCTGTTAATGAAACCGTAGTTTTATTTTTCTCACCATCATAACTAATCCATACTTCAGAAGGGATTCCATTCTTAAATGCATTTCTCTTGTTAAGAATAATATCCTTTGTCTGCTCCTTTGTTGCTGTTTCTGTTGTTTTGATTCCGGATGCCTTAATCGCTTCTACGTCATCCTCCTCAGTAGTATTATTGATTTCTGCATCACCTACAAAATTGTTAAAAATCATCGATGCACCTGTTGCTTCATCTGAGAATATAGCTGATGTTTTAACCCATCCATTTTCTTCATCTTCGCATTTTGCGCCCGGCCACAGATTCTTCACTGTACCATCCGCTTTGTTACATTTTACATAAGAATCTGTTATACATGTATCCCATGAGACACCTTCATAAATCCACGCACCGACATCTTCCCAATTCTTTGCATTTTCAAAATGAAAAATCACTGTTTGGTCTGCAAATGCTGAAATCGTCATTGCAAACGTCATTGCCGTCGATAATGCTGCTGCACATACTTTTTTCAATCTTTTCATCTTCTTTTTCTTCCTTTCTAAACATATTATTGAATACATAAATTATATCACAAACTATCAGTTCTTACAATATTAACTTGCAGTTCTTTTTGCTTATTTTGCAAGCTCATTTGCAGGTACAAAAGGTAATTCAATTGAATCTCCTCCTTGTGTATCAGCTTGTTTAGTGGTAGTTTCTTCTGTGATTGCTTCTTCTCTATCAGCTTCTTTTATGGTAGTTTCTTCTGCAGCAGTTTCTTCTGTGGCTGTTTCTGTCTCTGCTTCAGTCTCAGTTTCTTCTATCGGTTCGGTAGTCTCTTTTTCCACTACTGTTTC
>CACYDA010000203.1 GCA_902773095.1 uncultured Lachnospiraceae bacterium
TCAATTTCCTTTAAATACCTTGCCAATGCATCCTGCCACGTTGGAAGCGGTGTGAAACCGTTTTGGACTAGTTTCGCCTTATCAAGTCTGCTATTAAATGGTCTGGCTGCCTTTGACAGACCATATTCTTTTGTTGTCACCGGAATCACATTTGTACTGTACCCTGCCTGTCTAAAAATCTCACAGGTAAAATCATACCATGAGATATAGCCACCTTCATTTGTCGCATGATAATAACCGTATTTGTCTGTTTCAATCATATCAACCAGAAGTCTTGCAAGGTCATAGGTGTAAGTTGGTGTACCAATCTGGTCGTTCACTACTTTTACTGTATCATGGGTCTTCCCAACATTTAACATCGTCTTGATAAAATTCTTTCCATTCACTCCAAACACCCATGCGATTCTGACAATAAAGAATCTTTGAAGTGTATTGGAAACGGCAAGCTCACCTTCTAACTTTGTCTGACCATACACATTCATTGGCCTGTAATCTTTGCAATCCGGATCCCAAGGAATCTCTCCCTGTCCGTCAAATACATAATCCGTACTGATATATACCATCTTTGCATCCAGTTTTTTACAGACTTTGGCAATATTTTGTGTACCTCCTGCATTGACTGCACGCACTTTGTCAACCTTGTCATCATCTTCTGCGAGGTCAACTGCTGTCCAGGCTGCACAGTGAATGACCACATCCGGAGCCACACTTGTGAGCTTTTTCTCTACTGCCTTCTCATCTGTAATATCCATCTGTACATAAGGCATTTTTGCCACCGTTTCGTCTGTCTTGATTCCACTATATGTTTCTGCCACATCACTTCCTACTGCCTCATACCCTCTTTTAGCCAATTCATTCATGACATCATATCCGAGCTGTCCTGCTACACCCGTCACTAATACTTTCATCTCATCTATTACCTCTTTCCTTCTTTGTTTTATAATACCTATTTTTCTTTCTGATAATATAATTTGCAAATGTCAATACAAGATACCATTTTTTCTTTACCAGAAATCTGATGATCGTGTAATTTCTATTTTCACATCTGTAATCTATTTTTTGAAAATCATAGTTGAATTTTAGTTTTTCACAGTACAAGCGGATGATTTTCCTTTTCCTAAAATAACCGATACTGCTATCTCCAAACAATTTGGTAACAATCATGCAGTATCCGTTAAAACAAAATCTGTTTAATGTATCATCATCCATATCCTGCTTCTGGCCTTCAATCATCACATTGGTAAACCGGAGCCTTCTTTTGATATACCTGATGGTATCAGTATTCGACAAGGAATGATGAACAACCCTTCTAAAATACATCACATCCCGGATATAGACTGCCTTTTTTACATCTTTCAACAAATCACAGATAAAACACCAGTCTTCTCCAAGCTTCAGTTTTTCATGAAACCGTTTTTCTTTCACCAGTTGTGCTTTATACATTTTACAGCAAATTCCTGCAAGACACAATACATCTGCTGCTGTTTCACTCTCAGATGCCAGACATAATTTTCGCAAATAATCCACCTGACTGCCATCAAATTCCCTTTCTTCACAGTGAAACAGTATCTTTTCCCTGTTTTTTCCATCCGTCATCTCACAAAGATTAAAGATCAGAAGTCCGGCCTGACTCTCCCGTAGTTTTGCCACGCACTTTTCAATGGTTTCTTTTGCAATGAAATCATCACTGTCCACAAAAATAATATAATCGCCTGTTGCCTTTGACAGACCGATATTTCTCGCATGGGCTGCCCCCGCATTCTTTGTATGATACACTTTAATCCTGTCATCTTTTTCGGCATATTGATCACAGATTGCAGGGGAATGGTCTTTCGAGCCGTCATCGATTAAAATCAATTCAATTTTTTCGTATGTCTGTCCTATGATACTCTCGATACACTCTTCTAAGTAGCTTTGGGCATTATACACCGGAACAATGACACTTACCTTTTTATTATCATCCATAACCTGTTTCCTTCTAATTTCCTAAGATCTTTCTATATAATTTCTGCATGCAAAAGATAATCTTTCTTGTGAGATATGTTCTCTTGGAAATACACCCGTATCTGTACTGCAATTGATTAGTCTCTACCTGTGTATTTAGTGCAGAGGATACTCCTCCCGTCGAAAAATTGGATAATATTTTTTCAATCGGAACATATTTTACTTTACCACTCTTAATGGTTCTGAGTTCAAAATCGTAATCTGCCGTAATGCGGTATTTCTGTGAATATCCCCCGAACTTCTTATAAACATCCCTTGTCACAAACATGGCCGGGTGCCCCATTGTGCCATCATCCACAAATTCAGCTGCTCTCCAATACAATTGTTGTGGTATATCGTTTTCAATCACTCTGACAATACCATAGAACACCTGATACCTTTTGTCATAGCCGCCCCCGCCCATCTTAGATGAAAATTCTTCGCAGGACTTGTGATATGCGTTCACTACATTTTCCACCGCATCCTTTTCATAATAATCATCACTATTGACAATTCCTATGATGGTTCCTGTCGCCATTCTGATTCCTTTATTCATAGCATCATATAAGCCTTTGTCAGGTTCTGATACATATTTCATCCGATCGCCAAACAACACTTTATATTTTTTAATGATATCCAGTGTTCCATCTGTAGATACCCCATCCACAATAATGTACTCAATATCAGAATATGTCTGTTCCAAAACAGATTGTATTGTTCGCTCTATGGTCTTCTCACTATTTTTACATACTGTTATCACTGAAACTTTTATCATTTTTGCTTCACCTCTTCATAAATCTTCGCATACTGGCGGCTGATTTTTCGTCCATGATAGTCATTTTCTACCATCTCATGTATCACATCCCGCTTTATGCCATTTTCTTCTCCTTTGCACAGGTATCTGATTCCTTCACAAAGATCATCAGTATCAAAACATTCTGCCAGATATCCATTCTTTTTGTGGTGAATCATATCCGGCATTCCACCTACCCGGAATGCCACAACAGGTGTTCCGCACGATAGCGACTCCATTACTGTATTTGCCAGGTTTTCCTGTATGGAAGGTGCCACAAATACATCTGCGATATTATAAATCAATGACAGATGTACATCATCATTTACCTGACCAAAATCAATGATTTCATATTTTTTCATATCATCATCCAAACTACTGTTTCCAAATATGGCAAGGGCATATTCGTCCCGATCCAGATGGCTGATTGCCTCCTTTAACAGATGATACCCTTTTCTGCGGTCTGTCGTTGAAGTCATGGCGCCGAACAAAATCACTTTTTTGTCAGTTTGGATATTGAGTATTTTTTTACATGCAGACCGATCGTGAACATTAAACAGGTTCGTGTCGATTGTGTTTGGAATACACTCACACCTAATCCCCAGTTTCCGTACAATATAGCTTTTCTTTGCTTCGTTGGTAATCCACTCACTGCATCCTATAAAGCACAGATTCATTTGTTTGTAATAATGCAGCTTTTTAGCAACCAGTTCTCTTGAGATATCTTTCTGACATCTATTTGCAAGACCTTCACAATTGCCACACCCCTTTACATACCGTTCACATTCACCATTATAATGACAGCCGCCTGTATAGGCCCACATGTCATGCAATGTCCATACAACAGGTTTTTGTAATAGAATCAGCTCTTTTGCAAACCTGTCTGACCAAATCCCCTTATTGATCCAGTGGATATGAATCACATCTGCTTTTTTTACTTCTGGTATATCCTTTAATGATATTCCATACTTTTCCGCACTGAAATAGGTTTTGGGAGCAAACCGGTTAACATGGTGTAAATTGATTTTTTCGTAGATTTTCAGCTTTACTACATTTTTAAACAGTGGAATATACTGTACAAGATCATCACGCAATTTGTCTCCGTATATGAATAATACCTTTGATTCGATCCCGGATTGATTGAGTGCATCATTGATTCGAAGCGCTGCCCGTCCGGCTCCACCATTTTCATCCGTAATTAAATGTAATACTTTCACACGCATCCTCCTATAATACATCTTGTCGCTTTACTTTTTTCTGCCTGCTATTTTATTTTTCAAGAAGCCCAGTACATTTTGTGTACTTTTTCGGCATACGATTAAATTGAATAGTAAAACAATGATTCCAACAATCACTGCATTCACCACTCCATAAATAAGTAACTCTAAATAACTGCTGCATCTATAATTGAACTTAATGCATAAGATTATTCCCGCAAGTCCTAATAGCATATTTGCTGTAATATTTTTGATGATTCCCCCAATTTTCACTTTTAATACTTTCACATAGAGCTGATAGATATTCATCACCAGAATGACAAGTGTTCCTAACACCGAACCAAAAATAATACTGTAAACACCAAATAGTCGGATGAAAAGCACTGAAAACACCAGATTGACAATCACAGAGATTCCACACTGCAGATTTTGCATTTTGAAATTTCCGGTAGAATTCAGCATTGAACCATACGGCCGGTTGACTGCCTGTAAAAAAATCTGCAAAAAAAACAGAACTGCCAATACAGGCATGACATAATTGCAATCTGTAATTTTACTTGTATATAATCTCACAAACGGTATGATGGTAATTCCAATCACTGTGAGAGCAAATGTTACCATCATCAGCACAAGATGCTGGTACACATCTGCATAATTGACAAATTTGTCTCTTTCATTTTCTGAATTGGCAAGCTGCCCAAATGAATTAAAGGGCGCCTGTATGATGCCCAACAAAAGATTCAATACATTTCGAAATACCTGATTATACAAATTGTAGACACTTGCCATCTTTAAATCCAGGCATACCGAAATGAGCACCAGATCTGTTGAGGTAAAAACTGTTCCCGCAATCTTCTGGAATAGTACATCCCCTGTACCGACAATCAGATTACTGTCATATTTCGCTTTATTCTTCAAATACCTGTAATGCTTGTTTCGATACAGATACAATAGGAACCAGTTGAGAATTACATTGACCACATTCACGGCAAACACCAACAGAATATGATATTGGTTGATGATCAGAAACATGGATAGTCCCCAGGTTATGATTCTGCATGCCAATGCAATACTGTTAAACAGATATTCTTTATTATCTCCCTGCAATAAAATACTGTATCCGGCAATCAGGACTATGGAAAATGTGGTGGAAGCCACAGTGAGTACCAATAATACATAGGTATAGGCATAGGACATGGGACTGTCAATCAATAGCAGATAGATGCTTCCAAGGGAAAACACACATACTGTAATGATAATCCCAATCCTTTTGTAAACCTTCTTTGCGGTGTACAAAATATCACTCATCTTGTCATAATCCTTACTGACAACGGGTGCATACATCGCAACAATGGCTGCCGTAGTAAATCCACCCTCAATAATAGAAAACAGCGATACAAACTGAGCTAATGTTGAAATCAGCCCATTCATGCTTGATCCATAATTTCTAATCAGATAGTTGTTATAGATGAGATTTAATACAATTGTTAAAATAGAATTTGTAACAGATACGACTACACCGTATATTGTTGCCTTGATTTTATTTCCCATTATGCCTGCTCCAAATTATTTGATATACTGATTCATCATTTTCACATAGCCTTCCGGTAAATCCGTCTGCTGATATGAAAATACGGCTCCACTTTTTAATATCGTTCTAATATCATCCACATCCGGATGATTCGGTTCCCTCAGATGAAGAATCCTGTCATTGTAAAATCCATCAGGATCAAAGTCCTTTAAAAATCCCGCAATCTTTCCGGTATTTTTATCTGTATAGTCAAATATAAAATTGTTTCCATTTAAAATTGTCTGTATCACAAGCGAATGGTATCTCATCGAAATACATGCCTTTGCATTCATAAAAATCTCATATGTCTCATAAAGATTTTTCGTATCATGTAACACTTTGATTTTTTCGCTTTGTAAGCCATACGTTAACCTACTCAAAAAATTCCTGTCATCTCCACCGATCGCAAAATTATGCATAGGAACCAAAAGTACCTGTTCATAATCCTTCTCAAGTCCTAATAACAATTCTTTGATTCTTTCATCATCAAAATAAAACCCCTCACCATATTCACCCGGTGTATATTCCCTGAAATTGATTGCAACGTAATCCTTTTCCTTCCTTTGATGGTGCAATTGATAATTTTCGATTGAAATCACTGCAGGATCTCCCATGCAATAAATATGATCTCTTTTCTGAATCATTTTTTGTGCAGCCTTCACCGATTCATTGTCTCTTAAGCAGATTTCGTCAGAGAGCAACAGCAATTCTCGTACCACCTCCTTATAGAAATCTGCATGAAGTGGTCCAATTCCACATCCCATAATAATGGTGGGGATGCCTTTGTGTCTGGCAATTTTAAAACAACGTTTCAAAATAAACAGTTCCTCCAAATCCATCAATGGTCCTCCTCCGACCATTACAAGATCAGAACCTGCAATCACTTGTTTTGCTCTTTTCTTATCTTTTACATCAAAGATTCTGACTTTTTTATCGCCAAGGCTGTTCTTGATACTCTCGCGATCTTCAGACAATGTTCTCTCTGTATAAAAATCAAACAGGCTTCCGATATAAACTTCACTGATTTTCGGGTATTTAGAAAGAACACAAAATATGCCGTCTAAGATTGCCCGATCCCCCAATGTCTCTGTTCCATACCAACCGATAATACTTACTCTCATGCCTTACCTCATAAACCAATTTTTCATTCTGTCTTTATGCATTAAAACCAATCCTTTATAGTTAAGTCTGTAAGAATAATGACAACATTCACTACAATACTTTTTCTTTAACATTTTTAAATATTTCAAGTTTCCATTAAACAGCTCGTAAGCAGATGTCTCTAATGCAGAACCTAAATTTTTGCTTCTTGTGGCACAGTATCCTATTTGTGCATCCGGAGTAAGTGTTACCCAGTCATTATACATACAAGGACATTCCGTATACCTCTTATGCGTTCTCAAATATAAATAAAGCGCGAAATATTTTTCTTTTCCTGTCTCTTTGTACTTGCAGTAAAAGAATTCCGTTGCCAGCCTTCTTGCATGCCAGTCGGAAAATAACAGAAAATCATTTTCCTTCTTGTAGTTGTCAATTCTGCGGTTTAGGGAAGCAATATTGTATTCCACCGGGATATTTAACGCCTTTGACCATACATCGACTTCATTAATTCTACTAATATTATGCTTTGTAATCGTACAGATGACATCAAGACCATCAACATATTGTCCCTTATTATTCATAATTTCCCTGCATGTCCGGTCCGCATTGACAAATGCATTCTTTCTGCCTCTGTGAAAGTCCTGCATCTTTCCATATCCATCTACACTAATCGACAGATTGAGTCGCACTCCTTTCGCACTGCACTTACTTTTAAGGCAGGACAAATCTTTCAAAATCTTGTCGGTACAGTATCCATTGGAGATAATGTTAATTGCCTTTAATGCAGGAAGTTCATTCAAAATGGCGTCCATACATTGTTCAAAATCTTTTTTCAAAAAGGGCTCGCCACCATTGACTCCCACTGCCTCAATCTTCGAAAACAATGGATCCTTTAAAATGCTTCCCAGCTCTTCTGCCGTAAAATCTTTTTTCCCTGACAGGTTTTTCATTCCACACATGACACAGTCAAAATTGCACACATATGTCAATGGCAGCTGGATTGTGTTCGGATATTTTCTTACTTTTCTTTGAAATTGCTGCCTTAATCTGTTAATCTCTTTCAGTTTAAAAATACTTTTCCATTTGATATATCTGCCGATATAAATATATTTTTCTAACATCTTATATTTTCACTACCTAAGTCTTTTCAATTTTTCGTTCACACATTCAACATATATAAGTCATATTTTATCATATACAATGTGGTTTTTCAATAAAAAAACTGCCCCTCAGACCATTCTGTGTCTGAGCAGACAGTTTTATTTCAATCTGCAAATCTGTTCCCACTGACTGCATTGCTTTTTCTTGCAATTTTCTTTTAACTTGCACCTTTTCCCATCAGCACAACTTGTACTGTTTTCAGCAAAATCCTGATATCTTTGCTGACACTCCAGTTATTGATATATTCTGTGTCAAGTCTGACAACTTCTTCAAAATCTGTAATATCACTTCTGCCACTAACCTGCCACATTCCCGTAAGCCCCGGTTTGATTGCCATTCTCTTTCTGTGGTGAAGCTTATATTTTCCCCATTCATCCAATGTTGGCGGACGGGTTCCTACAAGGCTCATATCTCCTTTTAACACATTGAGAAATTGTGGAAATTCATCTAATGAAGTATTTCTGATAAAATTGCCGATTCCTTTTCCATTTTCTCCGCCAATGATTCTCGGGTCATTTTCAATTTTAAACATCATTCCATCTTTCACTTTATTCTGCGCCATTAATTCCGCTTTTCGCTCCTCCGCATCCATATACATACTTCGGAATTTGTAAATCTGGAATTTTTTACCGTTTCGACCTACTCTCCATTGTTTGAAGAAAATCGGTCCCGGTGATTTAATATAGATCATTGGCGCAATAAAGATAAAAATGATACCGGTCAATAGTAATCCTACTAATCCACCTGCAATATCCATGCACCTCTTTATGATCATCTGCCTGATGGTAATCACTTTAACACCATAGGAGAGAACAGTATAATCTCCTATCTTCTGTACAAACCGTACACCGCTTTTGCTTCTTGTCTCTCTTGCAAGATATTTGTGCGCAGTGATTCCCATTGTGATACAGTCTTCTACAAGATTATTTTCAAGATTCAAATACTGTTCCGGAAGTGCGATAAACACTTCATCAATCCAGTTTCTGCATAAATAGTCCGTAACACTTTGTTCGTCTGCAACAACCTTGATTCCGGATATCTTTTTTCCCGTCATCTTTTTATCGATAACGACAATACCTGAGATAATATATCTTGCATCTGCTTCTTTTCTGATTGCTTCAATCACTTCTTTTGCTTTTCCTGCCACTGTCACAATCACAAAACAATTATTCGCCTGTTTTACATTCTTAACATTTCTCTTGACAGGGATTTTCCACAATTGTCTTTCCAAATATGTCAGGATGACAGCAAATTCCCATGTCATAATATATACTGTTCTTGAATATGCATCAGAGTTCTTGGTTAGATACAAGTACATGATCAGCATCACTGTAATATAAGTTGCTCTCCGGAATACAAAGCAGAACTCATCCCATTGTCCCCTCTTTAGGATACCGGAATATGTCTGCACAAACACACACTCTATGATACTAATGATTACCAATGCAAATGCAACACTTTCATATAACTTAGGAAAATCTGAATATTGATGAATCATTCCATACCTAATGATATATGATAAAAAAAATGATATCTCTAAGACAATCATATCCAGAACAAGAAAATCAAATCTCTTTATCCAACTGGGTACTTTTTCTCTGTACATGTCCGAGCCCCCTGTATATCATATTATATCATTTTTTCTTTCCGCTTGATGATGAATTTCCATAACTGCCGTAACTTCCATAGCTTCCATAGTAGCTTCCGTAATAATTTCCATAATATTTTCCGTAATAGCCACTCTTGCCCATTGTTACTTTGTTAAGGACGGCGCCGAGAATTCGACATCCGGCTTTTTCCATCTGTTCTTTTGATTTCTGAACTGCTTTATAACTGATTTCTGCCGAAGAAATGACAAGTACAACACCGTCACACTCCTGTGCAACAATAGCAGCATCAATTACACTTCCGATTGGTGGTGTATCTATAATCACATAATCATATTTATCTCTGAGTTCTTTGATTAAGCGTTTGAAATATTTGTTGCCTAACAACTCCGCCGGATTTGGTGGTACCGGTCCGGAAAATATGACATGAAGATTGTCCACATTTGTTGCATACACTACATCTTCAAAAGGATTAACGCCTGACAGATAATGTGTAAGCCCTTTGACCGCTTTATTAATCTTATATCGACCAACCAATACGGACTTTCTCAAGTCAGTATCAATAAAAATAACGCTTTTTCCGGAATCTGCAATCGATACCGCAAGATTAAAAGAGATGCTTGATTTTCCTTCATTAGGAACTGTACTTGTAATTGCAATTACTTTTATATCATCTCCACAAAACTGTATATTGGTTCTCAAACGTTTGTATGATTCATTTGTTGTACTATCCAACTTTTTCAACTTATCAATGTTAATATTCAGCATCAGTTTACTCCTTTTCTATTAAAACACAAAACCTTACGCAACACTTCATATTCTGTCCGCATCTTTAGACATCTTATTTTCTTCTTTTCTTTTTCTTCTTTGTCTCAGTTTCATTTAAAGGAATGCTTCCAAGAACACTGATTCCTATATATCTCTCTACGTCATCAGGCGTTTTAATCGTATCATCAATCATAAATCTGATGATAATAATTGCGATTGCAAGGATTGCACCAAGCATAAATCCGATAATAACATTCAATTTCATATTTGGTCCAACCGGATTAACAGGAAGGTTTGCCTGTTCTACATCGTTTACTGATTCTACACCGGTAACTTCCACAATCTGTACCTTTGCAGCCTCTCTGACTGCATCTGCAATGCTTTTCGCCATCCATGGATCTGTATTTGTTACTGTTATGGTAATAATACGTGTATCAGCCGGAGTACTTGCTGAGATCATTCCTGACAGTTCTCCTGCAGACATTTCCAGCTTCAATTCCTGTATGACCTCTTCTAAGACAGGTCTGCTCTTACATAATATAAGATAATCCTTTGTCAGGTAATTACTAGCCTGAAGTTCTCCGACACTCACCTGCTTCGTATCATTGGAAGATGTATTGTTCATAACATAAATCTGCGTTTTAGACGCATACGTCTTCGGAATCATAAATTTAGTATATGTAAATGCAATTAGTGCCCCAAAGAATGCAAATAACACAATAACTGCCAGTTTACTTAACAAAAGTACGAATATTTCTCTTAAATCAATTTCAATTTCATCATTTTTTGTTGTTTCCATACTATGTACCTCTCCTTTGTTATTTTTAATATTAAGAATAACATATAACTAATAATATACCTGAAATGTTGTATAAATCAACACACAGTGTTTTCCATTTTTATATTCTGTCATTTACTTCTGTCATTTGCTTCTGTCACTTTTTCTGTCCGGTAAAACCATACTGCTTTACTGTACCACTCACTGTTCTGTCGGTTTTAAATCTGTTCATCTTTAATCACATGTAATGCATTCTCCCTTAATAACAGCTCCACCGTTTCTTCGTCTGTCTTCTTCCTCAGAATATCGATGCAGTCGCTTACTTTAGGAGACCTTTTTCCATCACTGTGAGCATCTGTAGAAATGAAATGAATCAGACCATCTTTGATCATTTTCAATACTTTCCTTTGCATCCACCAGCCTCTGCTGCCATCTACCGTGGAGGCATTTGTCTGTATATATATCCCTGCATCCACCAGACGCTCTACGTTTCTCTCTGATTTCATCACTTCATCATACCGCTCTACATGTGCCAAAATAGGCATATAACCTGCATTCACTATTTCAAATAAGCCTTTTTCGATATAATCTAATTTGTCATTTGGTGAAAACTCCACAAGCACATAGCCGGAATCTGCCATCGTAAAGATTCTATTTTCATTTAAGGCATCTACCACTCCATAGCTATAGAAAATCTCCTGACCAAGAAATAGGTTAAAATCCGGATATTTGCGTGCTACCAGTTCTTTGATCTTCTGGAAATTTTTTTCGATTTCTTCCTTATTTTCTTCATATCTGCCTACTTCATAGTGAGGGGTAGCAATCATCGTCCTGATTCCATTTTTATAAGCGATACTTACCATATTGAGTGCCTGTTCTGAACTCTTTGCCCCATCATCCACATGTGGAATGATATGACAATGCATATCGATATATCCCTGCAATTCATCTATATTATTATAACTTTGCATTTCACTCCTCCATTTTTATACACAATATAAAATTATACCATAGAGGGCTTTATTTTCAAGTTTTTTTTGAATTTAAGATAATTTTTTCATAATTTGTCAAAAAAAATCATCTAACTGTCAACTCAATTGTATATCATGCATAACCATGCGGATTGTTTTTCTGCCAATTCCATGTATCCCTGCACATATCTTCAATATCTCTTTCTGTTTTCCATCCAAGCACTTCCTGCGCTTTTTGTGCGTCTGCCCAGTATTCTGTCAGATCTCCCAAACGCCTGTCGCCAAATTCATATTTGATTTTAATTCCGTTTGCCTTTTCAAATGCTTCGACTATCTCAAGTACGCTGTACGGCTCTCCCGTACCCAGATTAAATATATGATATCCTTTGTGATCCCTGGCAAATTCCACTGCCTTTAAATGACCATTTGCAAGATCCATCACATGAATGTAATCTCTTCTGCATGTTCCATCTTTTGTCGGATAGTCATTTCCGAATATTGTCAGGTGATCCCTTCTTCCAACTGCAACCTGCGCGATATATGGCATGAGATTATTTGGTATTCCCTGTGGATCCTCACCAATCTCACCGGACTGGTGTGCACCGATTGGGTTAAAATATCTTAATATCACAACTGATAAATTTTCATCCGCATTCGCAGCATCTTCGAAAATCTGCTCCATCATATATTTTGTCCATCCATATGGGTTAGAACAGTTTCCTCTTTTCATTGTTTCTACGTATGGTATATCATTTTCTTCTCCATAAACCGTTGCAGAAGAAGAAAAAACAATTTGATTGACATTACACTCTTTCATGCACTCCAACAGTGTGAGGGTTGTATCTATATTATTTCTATAATAATCGATTGGCTTTGCTACGGATTCTCCTACCGCCTTCATACCTGCAAAATGAATGACACAGTCAGGCTTAGTTTCTTTCATAATCGACATAATCTCTGTCTTATCCTTTATATCTGCCTCAAATGCCTGTACCTGTTTTCCGGTGATTTTTTCAATTCTGTTGATTACCTCTTTCGAACTATTACTATAGTTATCCACAATGATCACATCATGACCTTGTTCCACCAGCTCAACTGCAGTATGTGAACCAATGTAACCGGCTCCTCCCGCCAATAAAATCTCCATTTTAATCTCCTTCCTAACTATTTTGTTGAAAAAATTATTTATTCTTCATTGATATTTTATTATTAGAATTTAATTTAACATAGTTTTAATATTTTTTCAATCACAAAAGGGTATGATTATCAGAATTACTTCTGATTCCATACCCTTTCGAACCTTCTCACTCAAATACAAGTCAAATGTGTATCACATTATTTACCCTGTACCCAGTGTCCGTTGCTATCAATATAATATTTTCCGTTTTCTACCCATTCATTTGCTGCCATTACACCATTTGATTTCAGGTAGTAATAATAGTTGCCTTCTTTGTACCAGCCTGTCTGCATATATCCGTTGATGTTGAAATGATACCATTTTCCATCAATCTGCATCCATGTGTTCTTTGGATAAGTTCCGTCAGCTTTCACATAGTACCAGCCTTTGCTGTCCTGCTTCCATGTTCCTGTTGACTTTGTCTTGCCCTGTACCCATTTTCCGTCTGCATCGATATAGTACTTATCATTTTCTACCCATTCATCCGATGCGAGTGCACCA
>CACYDA010000204.1 GCA_902773095.1 uncultured Lachnospiraceae bacterium
AAGCCTATGATCAGTTGAGCGTATCAGATTATTTGATATGGCTTATTGATATAGATAGTGGTGCTATTACAGAAGATGATATTCAGTTTATAGAATCATTACGCATAAATACACCAGTTCTTATAGTGTTTACGAAAGCTGATTTGAAATCTGAAAAAGAAATTAAAGAGATAATTAATGTTGCAAATGATACAATATCTAAGACAACAGTTGATTGTTTTGGGATTACTGCGTATTCAGCTAATCTACAAAAGGAATATGGTAATAATGAAATAAAAAAATTTATAAATTTCACCTTAAGTGGAAATGTTAGAAATAGCGATATTAGTAGGGAGTTTAATAATGTTGAGAGAGAAATGAGAGATGCGATTATAAAAGCAATAAATCAATCTAAAAATACCGCCAAGGGGTTGTTTTCTTACATATCTAATTCAGATAAAATAATGGAAATTCGTTCTTTAGCAACATTATGGGGAAAAGCGAACCAGAATGGGTATAAACTTGATAAATTATTAAAGAGATATGATAATGCTATTTTTGAATTAAACAAAGATATAAGTAAATATTTTATGGAAGGAGAGTCTGTATAATGACTGAAACTTCAAAATATATGAGTATTCTTGCAAAAGTTATGAAAAATAAGAATACCTCTGATTCTGTGAAAAATAAAGAAAAATACAATAAGCTTTATTATAAAATACATTCTGATTTAAACAGTCAACTTCAAAAGTCCTTATATCCTTTCACATCTGATATTGTTCAAAAATGTGAGGATATGATGGATGCAATGGAAACATTATACATATGTCCTGAAATAATAGGAAAAAAAAGTTTGTTAATTTCTAATCATAAAACTACTGGGATTTTTGAAGTATATGCTCAATTATTTGAGAATAAAGAGTTTGTTTTATTTTTATCAAAAATATATACACAAATACCATTGATAGTTGTCAATATTGAAAACGATAATGTAATTGAGATATTAAATTATGCTAACGTTCATATTAGGTTATCTCCAGAAGAGTTTAAGTTTCTTGTGATTGAAAGTGGAAAAAGAAAAATAGCATTAAATAAAGTTATTCAATATGTGTTTGTAAAAACAAAACTTTCAAAATCAGACATTTGTGTGATTTCAGACAATATTTATGGTAATGCTGAAAAAGCATTTTGTAGAACAGTATCTAAAAAAATAGCACATATTGATAGAGAAGGCATAAAAAAATTTGAAAAAAGACATTTAGATGGCTTTAGTGCTATATTGTTGAGCGATGATGTATTAACAGAAAATATTAATAATCCGTATATCAAAAAATATCATAATATAACTTACAGTGAGCTTGATGATTATGTTGAAGAGGAAGTTGGGCAAGTTTTATATGGGTTTATGGATGAATTTATGTCTATAAGTACGCAGATTATTGATTACTATGAAGAACAAAAAATACAAGCAAAAGCTATGCTTCAGGATGTGGTTGGGGATATTGTACGACTTGGAGATAGAGGAGATCAAACTCTCCAGTCAATTAAGAATTTCGAAGAGAATCATGAAAAAAAGATAAAAACAGAAGCAAAAAGTATTTCAGCAATTCTAAAGGAAACAGAAGAAATAATTTCCTTGATTTGTAATGAATTAGGTGAAAATTATATTACAGGAAAACAAATATCTAGATATGTTTTGGATGATATTTTTGAATCTTTTTTTAGATGCAAGAATTATAACAGAGGAACTGGGAAATTAATACTATCTCGTTTATATTCACTTGAATATAATGATTATGATTTAGTTTCAACTTATGTACAGGTTGTATCAGGAAAAAAATCTACATGTGAATCAATAGATATTGAAAAAAATGAATGGGAAAAGGCAAAAATGTTGATTTATATTTTAGAACCTGAAAATATTCCTGAGGATAAATTAAAATTATATGTTAATACATTGGGAGACAGATGTGTAAGCGGTAAAGAACTGTATGCTAAGGCGTTGATTTCACACAAAAGCATAGAAAAGGAATTACTTCAAGAAAGTTTTGATAAAGGTTATGAAAAAGCGGGACAGACTTTGCTTGAAAAATACAAAAATGGTGACAAAGGTGTTAATCTAATGTCTCTAGCGAATGCGCTTGTTCCAGAAGCGTGTATTATTGTAGCAAATCAACGAATGGGACATTATCAAAATAGAAGAAAATTTGCTGATTTATCTGACAATGAATTTACATATTACAAGATAGCAGCGGCAAAACAATATTCGCCAGCAATTGGTAAAATTATTGATATTGTTTTTGAGTCGAGATTTTCTTCTGGTTTTCAGATTCCTAAGGATGACCTAAATGACGAAAAGTATGAAGAAATGATTGATAATGGTCATGTAATAATTCAATTGTGTCAATTCCTTATCAGCAAGATGTATCAAGTAGATCATTATAGTGAAATATTAGGCATAGTTTTATTTTCGTTAAATGAAGATTTATCAAAAGCTATGAGTTTGTTGATAAATTCTAAAAGTCCATTGGCATATTATTGTAAAGGGAATATGTATGAATTTGGTGGTGGAGTTGCTGTTGATTTAAATCAAGCTATTAGTAATTATCAGAAAGCGATTAAGAGTGGATTTGAGGGAAGAGCAGAAAAAAGACTTGCTGCATGCAATGGTAAAAAGTCAAGATATGATTATGAACAAAGTAGTAGTGATTATTATCAATCAACAAGAAGCTACAAATCGTCGAGAACAGTAACAAGTTCATCGAATGTAGATGATGGATGTTTTGCGCCAGGCACACAAATAATAATGTCGGGTGGAACAAAAAAAGCTGTTGAGAAAATCGAAATTGGAGATAGAGTTTTAGTGTATGATCACTATAATGCGACCATATGTGAAGAAACAATTATTGCGAATGTACATGATTCTTCAACAGAAAGAGAATTTAATATAATTTCACTTTGTTTTGAAAGGGGAATCTCGATTTCAATCGTAAAATCGCATGCTTTTTTTGACTTGACAGAAAATTGCTATGTGTTACTTGATGATATTAATGTTACAAAGTATATTGGACATGAATTTGCTATTCTAAAAGATAATTGTATTGAAAAGAGTAAATTATTGAAAAGTAGTATTAAAACAAAAAGAACAAATTACTATATGCCAGTAAGTAGATATCATTTAAATGTGTTTGCAGAGAGTATTTTGGCTATGCCGCCTACAAGATTAACTACAAATTTATTTAAGATAAACTCTAATATGCAATATGATCTTTCGATTGTTGATGAAACTGGTAAAACAACATTTGAGGAATTAATGGAATCTGTATCATATGAGGAATTTGTAAATTTGCCTTGTGAATACTTGGATTGTGTATTGCAATTAAATCAGTGTGATTTTTCGGAATTTGAGTATGCAATAAATTTATACAGAGACCAAAAAAAATACGTAGATAGTTTATATGAGAAATAATCTTAACATATGTGAATCAAAGATGTATTTGTTATTTTATACTAGATAATTGTTTGTGAATAATGCAGCCCCTCTAATAAAGGGACTGCATTTTCTTTATCTCTTCCTTCATTTCTTCAACAAAATCATCTGGTGCAATGAGCTTAACCCAAGCTCCCTGACTTAATAAAAACATCTTTATACCATCACCATAGACCTCAGCTTCGATAACATTTTTTCCATCGTATTTATCAATGATTCTGGCAGTAGGGATTCTGTCAAGTATTGCCTGGACAGATGGTCCGGTGAATTCAAAGCGTATTTTTCTAAGTGGTCCTGGCCACATGAATTGACTGCGTTTTCTAAGAAGTCCCTCGTCAAAGGTTGGCAGGTTTTTATTTGGCAAAGTATCTCGGTGAACAACGATATCGGTGATACGGTCTATTCGAAAATATATAGGCTTATCAGAGATACATTTGCCATCCTCGCATTTGAATGCAATCAGATAAAAATAATATTCCGCAAACATTATGGATGCAGGCAGTATCTTATGCTTAACACGTTCACGATTCATCTTGTAATAATTAATGGTTATTAACTTATTTTCATGAATGTAAGAAGATATTTTCCAAATATTATCGATGACACTATCACAGTCTGAACCGATTTCTGTATAGTGAAACAATTCTTTTGAAAGTATATTTTCAAGCCTTTTCTTATCAGAATAACTTGTATGAGTTTTTAATTTACTGATAATTGTAAGTAACTCATCGCGGCTTAATGCCTTGCTGCCAATTAGTATCTCAGCTATTGTTAACAACTCTTTGTTGGTAAACAGGTTGTCCATCTCAAGTGTGTAACAGTGATTGGCAGCAGAGTAGATTAACTCGGCATTTCCAAGCATGTCACAGTAATTAGCCAGAAATGATTTCAAATCATTAATGTCTCTGGTAATGCTTCTGGTAGATACATTATTCTCGTAAGCAAGAGAAGAAACTGACAAGGCTTCGCCCTTTAGTGCTCTGAAGAAAAGCTTCAGTATTCTATCTGCCTTATAGTCTTTATAT
>CACYDA010000205.1 GCA_902773095.1 uncultured Lachnospiraceae bacterium
GACAAGAAACTCCTTAACCGTATCCACATTCTTGTTGATTTGAGAATGTAGCTCCGCTAAGTCGTTGCCCGTCGATTTGGTCTGGATTGTCCAAGCCACCTCGTCGGATTCCGCAGTCTTAACCGACAGACCTTTAACCGTTACACGACGGTCTTTGTTGACTAAGTTGTCGATCCCTCCTTTCAGGCAGAACCCCAGAATGGCAAGGCCTAAAATGATTCCACCAGCCAAAATGGCTGTTTCTTTCGTCCGATTTGATTTTTCCATAAACTGAAATGTTTAAATTGTTGATAAGTGTAGTTTTGATGTTTTGTTTTTAGTCTTTAAAAACCAAGAGGATGGTTTTATAGTGGTCGCTACGCTTAAAATGATTAGAAAATATAATTCAAAAATGAAATAAAGGACATCTCCAACCCCTGCCGTATGAAGTGGTTTTTCTCTTTGCCTATGTCAATAAATAGGTCCTTGATGTAAGCTTAGCTAATCTAGAGGGAGTTTTGGACAGACTTAACACGGGAGGGGGCTTCTATGTAGTAGGCGGAGTTGGAGATGTAGATGTCATTTTTTGAAATAACCATAGAATAAAATTATATGCAGATTCTATGTAGTCACATGAAGTGTCTATAGTTAAGTAATGTGTATTTTTTTTATAATGATTACATTTGCCAGCCAATTCTCTTAGCTTATTTATTGGAAGGTGTCGCATTTTGCTGTCATTAGATATTGATCTGAATGTTAAAGCCCACCCATTATCAGTACATTGCATCTCAATATTGTAGTCATTAAAGACAATTTTAGCTTTCTTTTTATCTTTGCCCGTATAATTCATTTTCTCATAAATATCAGAATAATTAATTTTTATTTTTTGTGCGACTGCACAGGCATAAGGATCTGTATGATAGCCTAAAAGTGGATTACTATTAAAACGTGGTAGGGTTATTACGTCATGGTCAGAATTTATTGAAAAAAAATGGTGAGCATCAACTTCATCTAAACTATCTTTGTCATCCATAGTCCACCAAAGGGCACTGTTGGCAAAAGCATCATAATTTAAGAAATAGTATGCAAAACTATCTTTATCAGCATCTCTTTTTTTCTTATTAATAATCGTATCGATGTTTTTGTGTTGACTATAATCAGTAATGAACGTGGAAAATACTTCTTTTAATTCTTGTGAATCAGGCTTGTATCTAAAAATGACATCCCATCGTTCTTTATATCCAAAGAAAAGTCTTGTGCCATGTGCACACATTCCAAAATTAGCCCCCTTATATCCGTAAGCAACGAGTAGTCTTGCGCGATTCATATCACTTGTTTCTTTAAATGCAGAGAAGGCTTCTGATAATTTACGATGATCAATATCTAAATCAAAAGCATACAGACTCCCATGAGTATATCCAGAATCCTCAAGGAGATAGATGTCGACATCCTTCTTATCATAACAACATATCATTCGGGTTGCAGTTTCAGTATCACCCATCCCGGCATTTAGCTTTTTAATATTATGAAAATCAGTTACTGAACAGAGATTATTTATCGTGGCTATGTATTTGGGCAAATGAGAAAGTCTTACATTGGAATGTATCTGCATATCTTTTGTCAGTCTCTGATTGATAGATTCTAGAAGATTTCTGCAAACACGCATGTATATTTTTAATTCATCTGTGATAGTATAGCATTTCTTTTTTATGCAATAAGTCATGAGACAATATAAAAGAATCTGCTCATCTACCGAGGCTTTTGATGTGATGCAAGCTTCGAAAAGATTGGTTGTTTTAGAAGAGAAGAGCCTTATACGCCCGTCAGTCTTTTGTCCCTCCAAATAGAATAGATCGTTGAAGAAGCCATCAATTGTATTGTTCTTTTTCATAATGTTAACAAATATATCCAATGACTGATACAGAAAACTGATGTTTTCTGTATCTGAGAACAAATCCATTCTTGTTATTTCTGTATCATCTATCACAATATCATTATCTTCTTCATCATCACCATCCTTCCGTGAGATGGAATACTGCAATCTGAAGATGTAGTGATAGAAATTAATGAAATAGTCATCAATCAAGGGATTGTTTACATTTGGTCTTTCAAGTTTTTCTTCTTCTGGAAGAATATCATATTCAGATTTGCGCTTTTTATAATCTTTGACAGCGTACCCCCAAAGCAGGTCTGTCCATTCATGCTCTATAGAATGAGTGAAATAGCCTTTTATAGTTTTGAATTCGCTACGATTCTCATCAACATGTTCGTATTCAGATTCATTATATACCTCTTCTAAAAACTTTATGAATTTTGCTTTCCAATTTTCAAACTCTGTTAATTGTTTTCCACGAGCATTCATTTTAACGTAAAGAGAATCGTTCAATTTGAACTTTCCCATATCCAACTTGTCAAAATTGATAACCTTGGAAGAGAGCAAATTCTCTAACATCTGGGCGGCCACATTATTCTTTTGTCCATTGTATTTATTTCCAATGGCATCAAGCATATCCATTATAGCATTTACTGTTGGGTCAAGATCCCAACTTTCAGAATACCATGACTGCTGTTTTATCTCTTCTGACAAAGTCACATTCATTTTTTCTGGCAAATATGACATGAGTTTCTCGCAGAATACTGTAGAACTTCTGCGGGTTTTGTATCTGAACTCACATTTGTTCCATTCGATGCCCTCCATTATCCTCTTATACTCTTCAGGATTTTCTAATCTGCATTTATTGATCAGGTACCAATGTAAAAGGAATAGTGTCGTGAGCCTCTGTTGACCGTCCAAAGGAAGGAATACCCCATTGTTTTCTGTTCCGTAGATGAAATCCAGTTCACATGGTTTTCCTTCATCTTTTAATGCATCAAACAAGGAATCTATAAACTCGTTACGTTTTTTGCTCTGAAGATTGCTACCTTGAACATAATCCCTTTGTATCAAGGGAATTTCTATCTTATGTTTCGTGAAGAATGTTATGAAGTTGGAATTAACTTCTTCAAGGTCAGTTATATTATGATTTTTCTGTTCCATATTACATGTAGCTATTTTTCTTGTTAATAAAATAATTATAAGCTTCTTCTATTTTGGCAAAATATGTTTCTCTGTCATCTTTAGTCCAGAACTTCATGTCTGAAATTTGATTAGAGAAATGTTTGTTGAATACATAATTTGTTGCTATAGGAACAAAAGTTTTGCCTTGCTCTTCTCTTTCTTGAAGTATCTGGCGTTTTCTGTCTAAGAGATTATTGCTTAAGGCTGCATTTGTATCTTTATCAACCAATGCCATATTATATAATGTATGCATATGGCCACTGTCCATTTGAGCGTGATGATCAAAGAAATTGTCAATCTCCTCAACATTCTTCTGGCATTCCACAATCCGCTCCTTGTACCTGTCTTTGTCTATCAGCATTTCGCCAAGCTGATTAATGACAAACTGCAAATTATTCTTTTCGCAGTATTCTGGGTTCGAGGTGATAATGTTACAGGTGTGTTTATACCAATCGAGAACGTCCTCATACTTGACATTATTGTCAAAATTGAGGTGCTGGGGATGAATATGTTCAAGGCTTGTAACCTTTTTGTCCTTGAATTTCTTGAAATTAAATCTAAATCCAAGATTTTTGTTTGTAATGTGCAGATAGATATTCAATGCCTCCAAGATCTTAATGATTATTGAATTATGGATACCATATTGTAAATCTTTCAAATCAACAGTTATCTTTTTACCCAAGTTGTCATCAACTCTTTCCTGTATCTCAATAAGTTTACCAATTTCACTTTCAAGATACATTCTAAATGATTCTTTGTTAACAGAGCAATATTTGCTGTATATGTCGGTAATGAGAGGTATAGGATTCGATCCTCCTTGAATTAATACATTCAAACCTATCAGATGGTAGAACGTATCATTCATATACCAGTTGTGAAGAGAATTGTAAACGTCTCTTATCATACTCCACAGACAATCTACTTTTTCTGCATATTCTAAAGGTGAAATACTTGAATTAGCCCCTAAATAGTTAGAAATAATATGAAAATTCCGTCTTTGATGGTCAATAATTTGATATTTTTCCTCCTTTTGAATCTTTTCGGCTACAAATTTCAGAACCAACTCCATATGGTTTGCGGGGTTATAGTCTTCAGGGGTAAGCATTCCCCAAAACAGCTCATTATGCAGACCTTTTTCTATATCATCCCACTCCGTTGCGATTCGGAACAGGTGTTCCTTCATAGCATTTCTGCCTTTTTCGCTATTGTCGTCAGGATATATGTCACTCTGAAGGATAAGTGCTTTGATTAGTTCTGTGTCAGTAAGAGCAATCTTACCATAGTTAAGCCGAGAAAAGACTTTTATAGACGATGCCTGATGATTTGTCTTTTCTGCCTCCTTGTCAAATTCATACCATATAATACGCACATCATTTGTTATTTCTGTAGAATCTACAGGAACTAATGTTTCCAATATCTTTGTTATTTTTCCGCTCCAGTTTGTTATGGTGCTAAATGCGCTTTTTAGATAATACAAATCAATATTTTCAAACATATCACTTCCATTGTCGATAGCTTTCTCAAAAAGGTTATCCCGACTTTCATACTGCATAGTATAAAGGCTGGGATGTCCAGGATCAATGTCATTCCACAAATTTCTGAATCTTCCTTGACTTAAAATAAGCCACAATGTAGTAAGACGTTGTTGACCATCAAGCAAGTCATATACAATGACCGGTTTGCCTTCTTTCTGGCTCTCTATTTCAGACAAATAACTATTTACTCGTACTACAACTGGTTGCAAACAATAGAACTCACCATCCTCTTTCTTTGTTTTTTTTGCAAACTCTTGGATGTCATTAAGTAATGCTTCTACATTGTCCTTCTCCCATCGATAGCCTCTTTGGTAACTCGGGATATTAAATTTCATTCCCAAAACTTCTTTGAAGGGTCTTATTTTGAACTCCATGTCATTACTATATTTGATGTTTAACTAAACTCTATATCAAGCTTCTCAAAAAATAAAATCGTTAGCTGAGCAGCATGCTTTTTTGTAGTCGTAATTGTATTCGCGCATGTACTGCTCCTTTACTTCGGCTGCGCCGTTGTAGAAGGGTGTGAAGGTGTGCTGACGTGTGGTTACGATGA
>CACYDA010000206.1 GCA_902773095.1 uncultured Lachnospiraceae bacterium
GAAATTCAGGAGACAATTGCAAAGATTGACCCTATTCCGGGAGCAAAAGAGTTTTTAGATGAACTTCGTTCTCTCACTCAGGTGATCATTATTAGTGATACATTTGAGCAGTTTGCAAAGCCGCTTATGGAGAAACTCGGATGGCCTACTATTTTTTGCAATTCACTTGAGGTTGCTGAAAATGGCGAGATTACAGGATTTAAGATGCGTGTTGAAAATTCAAAATATACAACAGTAAAAGCATTACAATCCATAGGATATGAGACAATTGCAAGTGGTGACAGCTACAATGATCTGGGAATGATCAAAGCAAGCAAGGCAGGATTTCTATTCAAGAGTACAGATACAATCAAAGCTGACAACCCGGAACTTGCTGCATATGAGACATATGATGAGTTGTCAGATGCCATAAAAAAAGCAATGGATTAGGATATGGTAAAATACCATAGCGATATGCAGTAATGAAAATGTTTAGAAATAGAGAATAGTCATTATGACAATGATGAACCGGAGACAGTTCGTTTCCGGCTCATCATTTTTTAGAATTTTGCCGGTAGATTTCATTCGACTGTTCAAAATGACAAAAAAGACAGCGAAGGAACAATTAATTTTTTCTATGATTTTTCAATATTATTTGATATAATGTCATTGGCTGTTGCCATTCATAAGTTGAAAATCAGACGTTTGGTCTTGCTGATTTCCGGTGAACAGTAAGGTGAACAGTAACATTTGTTTTGATCCATGCAGCATGCATGTGAAACCAAGTATGGAAAAGAGATATTATCATGAACGATTTAGATCATTTAAAGAGGAAGGTAGACTTGCCCATCGGATTTGTGGATTCAGGTCTTGGAGGATTGAGTGTATTAAGAGAGGCAGTAAGAATCATGCCTAATGAGGATTTTATTTATTATGGCGACTCAGCCAATGCTCCATATGGCACAAAACCACAGGAGGTAATTAAGGAGCTTACGTTTCATGCTGTGGAAAAGCTGTTAGACTATGGAATCAAAGGATTAGCAGTTGCCTGCAATACTGCCACAAGTGCAGCGGTTCGGCCATTGAGAGCAAAATATCCTGAGCTTCCCATTGTGGGAATTGAACCTGCAATCAAGCCGGCGGTTGTGAACTCAAAAGGAGGGCGCATTCTCGTAATGGCGACTCCGATGACAATACAACAGAAGAAATATCATAACCTGCTTGAAAAGTACAGGGGTGACGCAGATATTGTATCAGTTCCGTGTGAGGGATTGATGGAATTTGTAGAGCAGGGGAATATCGATGGAGAAGAACTCGATACTTATTTTGATGAACATTTATCCCCTTATCTTTCGGATGATACAGAAACGATTGTGCTTGGCTGTACGCATTATCCATTTTTAAAGCATCACATCAAACGCTTTTTAGGGGATAGAAAGATTTCCCTGATCGATGGGAGCCTTGGAACTTCGTTGGAATTAAAAAGGAGACTGGAGGAAAAGAAGCTTTTAAGGACCATTGATAGAAAAGGGAAAATTGAAATACAGAATTCTACAGGCAGGGAAGAAATGATTGAATTAAGCTATCAGCTTTTAAATATGCCAATCGATTTTTAAAAATGAAACAAAAAGAGCGTGTTTGGCGCAGAAATGAGGAGAAAATGAGAAAGACAAAAATAATATGTACGATAGGTCCTGCATGTGATAATGAAGAGACACTGACGCAAATGTGCCTAGCCGGAATGAATGTTGCAAGACTGAATTTTTCACATGGTACACATGAAGAGCATCAGGAAAAGATTGAACTGGTGAAAAAGGTACGTGAAAAATTGGATCTGCCAATTGCAATCATGTTAGATACAAAAGGACCTGAATATAGAATCAAGACATTTAAGAACAAAAAAATCACGTTAAATGATGGAGATACATTTACATTCACAACGGATGATGTGGAAGGAAATGAAGAGAGAGTTTCTGTTAATTACAAAAATCTAGTGAATGAATTACAGATTGGCGATACGATTCTGGTCAACAATGGGCTTGTCATATGTGTAGTGACAGAAATTAAAGGAAATGATGCGATCTGCAAGGTTGTAGCAGGTGGTGAATTGTCAGATCGAAAGAGTATGAATTTTCCAAATCGTGTGATGACAAATGATTACTTAAGTGATCAGGATAAATCGGATATATTATTTGGCATTAAAAATGATGTTGATTTTGTTGCAGCATCTTTTGTATCAACAAAGCAGGATATGAAAGATTTGAGAGATTTCCTTGATGCAAATGGCGGAGAGGAGATTGATGTGATTGCAAAAATCGAAAACCGTTCCGGAGTGGAACATATTGATGAGATCTGTGAGATTGCGGATGGAATCATGGTAGCAAGAGGTGATCTTGGTGTGGAGATTCCGTTTATGGAAGTGCCTTCTGTTCAGAAATACTTAATCAGCAAGTGCAGGTTGCTGGGTAAGAGAGTCATCACTGCAACAGAAATGCTTGAGTCGATGATTCACAACCCAAGACCTACGAGAGCAGAGATTTCTGATGTTGCCAATGCAGTGTATGACGGAACATCTGCAGTCATGCTTTCCGGGGAATCAGCAGCAGGAAAATATCCGGTATCAGCGGTGAAAAATATGGCAGAGATTGCAGAATATACGGAAAAGAATATCAATTATACAGAATGGTTTAAGACAACAGAGTTCAAAATCCAGAATAATATTGATGCAGTTTCACATGCGACATGTGCCATGGCAGTGGATATTCAGGCAAAATGTATTGTGGTAAGTTCCATCACCGGAAGAACAGCGCGTATGGTGAGTCGTTTCAGATGCCCGATTGATATCGTTGGAATGACGACATCAGATAAAGCATGGAGAAAACTGAATTTAAGCTGGGGGGTTACTCCGGTAAAAAGCGAAAAGTTTAATTCTGTGGATGTCATGTTCTATCATGCTATGCATCATGCCAGAAATGTGTTTCACCTGGAAAAGGGAGATAATGTAGTACTTACAGGAGGACAGGTGAACGGTCAGTCAGGAAATACGAATTCAATAAGAGTTGAATCGGTAGAATAAAATAAAAAATATCATGTGTAAATTGCTTGAATTTGACTAAGCATTTACTCATGATATTTTTATATTAACGGTTTGATCTTTATACATTTTTTGCACATAAATCTACTAACACACATTCTTCACAATGCGGTTTGGTACGTGCGGTACAGATGTCTCTTCCGTGACAGACAAGTCTGTGACAGAATGAATTTCCCTCCTCTGGCGGAATGATTTTCCATAATTCCATTTCAACTTTCTTTGGATCTTTTATGTTGTCAATCAGTCCCATACGGTTGGTGAGCCGGATACAGTGTGTATCAGTTACAATCGCAGGTTTTCCAAAGACATCCCCCATGATTAGATTGGCACTTTTGCGGCCGACTCCGGGAAGCGATAAAAGGGTATCAAAATCATCAGGAACCTGATCATGAAATTCTTCATGAATTCTTTTCATGCAGGCACTGATGTCTCTTGCTTTGCTGTGACCAAGTCCACATGGTTTTACGATATCTTCAATCGCTGAGACATCAGCAGCAGCAAGAGAAGCAATGTCAGGATACTTTGCGTATAAATCTTTGACAACAACATTTACACGGGCGTCTGTACATTGGGCAGCAAGCCGCACACTGACAAGCAGTTTCCATGCACTGTCATAATCTAACGTGCAGTCTGCATCAGGGTAGGCTTCCTTTAGGCGATTGATTATAGCAAGAGCCAGCTTACGTTTTTCGTCGATGTTAAGCGAGCCGTTTTCACGATTCTTAGTCGAATTTATTTTATCATTCTTAGTCGGGCTGCTTTTATGATTCTTAGTGGAATTATTTTCGTAATTCTTAGTCGGGCTGCTTTTATCATTCTTTATTGTTTTTTCTTTCTTATTTGTCGTCTGTGTTTTTTTCATGTACATCCTCCAAGACTATATTGTAAGATTCTATGATCAAGAAATTAATAGAATAAATATAACATAAAGGATTCGTTTTGTAAAAGATGTATTTCGCCACAAAAAAATGCAATTTACCACAAATTTGCAAAAAAGTTCCATTTTTTTGATATGATACGGATAGAACTTAATCAGGGAACATTAGCCGGAGGATGTTTCATCCGGAGACTCGTAAAAAGC
>CACYDA010000207.1 GCA_902773095.1 uncultured Lachnospiraceae bacterium
AGACAAAGAGAAATCTTCGTCACGCAACAACCGTTGATGCTACAAATGTTAAGAACATGAAGAAGATCTTGCCATATCTTTAAGATACGGTAGTGGTTTGATCTTTTGAACAGGAGGAAAAAGAGATGGCAAGAATTAAAGGCGGATTAAACGCTAAGAAGAAACATAACAGAGTTTTAAAATTAGCGAAAGGTTATAGAGGCGCTAGATCAAAGCAGTATAGAGTAGCAAAGCAGTCAGTGATGAGAGCTTTGACAAGTTCATATGCAGGCAGAAAGCAGAAGAAGAGACAGTTCAGAAGTTTATGGATTGCAAGAATTAATGCAGCAGCAAGAATCAATGGAATGTCATACAGCAAGTTTATGTATGGTTTAAAGACTGCCGGTGTTGAAATCAACAGAAAGATATTAGCTGATATGGCAGTGAATGATGCAGAAGGATTTGCTAAATTAGCTGAACTTGCAAAGTCTAAGATTGCATAATTCTGTACTATTTTATGTTGTATCAATTGTGGTAATGTACAGAGTCTTTTTAGAGCGTGTTCTTTTAGGGCACGCTTTTTTGAAACCTGAAATTCACTTTGGTTTTAGAAAGGGATTTTAAAAATGAGTAAAGATTACAGAGTGATTAAAACGGATGGTCTGGCCAAGAGGGGCGAACTTGTCACAGTTCATGGAACGATTCAGACACCTGTATTCATGAATGTAGGAACCATTGCAGCGATTAAAGGAGCTGTCTCAACAGATGATTTGCGACAGATTAAAACACAGGTGGAACTTTCCAATACCTATCATCTTCATGTCAGACCAGGGGATGAAATTGTGAAAAAGCTGGGTGGTCTCCACAAATTTATGAATTGGGATAAGCCAATCCTTACTGATTCCGGTGGATTTCAGGTGTTTTCACTTGCCGGACTAAGAAAGATTAAAGAAGAAGGCGTATATTTTAATTCGCACATTGATGGAAGAAAAATATTTATGGGACCGGAACAGAGCATGCAGATCCAGTCCAATCTTGCTTCTACAATTGCAATGGCATTTGATGAGTGTGCGCCAAGTACTGCGGATGAAAAGTATATCAAAAACTCCGTTGAGAGAACGACCAGATGGCTCATAAGATGTAAAGATGAGATGCAGAGACTCAATTCGCTAGATGATACCATAAACAAGAAACAGATGTTGTTTGGTATCAATCAGGGTGGAGTGTTTGAAAATATCAGAAAAGAGCATGCCGATATCATATCAGAATTAAATCTTGATGGGTATGCGATCGGTGGTCTTGCAGTGGGTGAATCACATGAGGAAATGTACAGAATTCTTGATGAAACAATTCCACATCTTCCAAAAGAGAAGCCGACCTATCTCATGGGGGTTGGAACTCCGGCAAATATATTAGAGGCAGTTGAAAGAGGTGTGGATTTCTTTGACTGTGTGTATCCAAGCAGAAATGGCAGACATGGACATGTATATACAAATGCTGGAAAACGAAACTTATTTAATGCAAAATATGAACTTGATGACAGACCAATTGAAGAGGGATGCCATTGTCCGGCATGCAGGTCGTATTCCAGAGCCTATATCAGGCATCTATTGAAAGCAAAAGAAATGCTTGGAATGAGATTATGTGTATTGCATAATTTGTATTTTTATAATACAATGATGGAGGAAATCCGGGATGCGATTGAGCAGGGACGATACTCTATGTATAAAAAGCAGAAATTAACCGGGTTTTTGGAAAATGATAAGAAATAGTGAACAAACAGGAGGATTTTAAATGAATACAGCATTGACAATACTTGCGGCTTCGGAAGGTTCCGGTGGTTCTGGCGGATCGGCAATTCTTATGATGGTGGGCTACATCGTTGTGATCGGATTATTCATGTATTTTTTAATGATAAGACCACAGAAGAAACAGCAGGATCAGATGAAGAACTTATTATCCACTTTAGAGACGGGTGACAGTGTACTTACAACAGCCGGATTTTATGGTGTGGTAATTGATATTAATGATGATGTTGTTATTGTTGAATTTGGAAATAACAAAAACTGCCGAATTCCAATGCAGAAATCAGCAATTGTAGATATCGAAAAGGCAGAAGATGGAATAGAAAAATAGGGTTGCGTAAAGGTATATTTAGTGATATACTGCATAAGTATAATAAAATAATAAAAAGTCTTCGGGGCATGGTGAAATTCCATACCGGCGGTAGAGCCCGCGAGCGATTCGTCCATTTGAGTGGATGCATCTGCATGATTTGGTGCGATTGTAAGGAAACTTCAATTCATTCCAAAGCCGACAGTAAAGTCTGGATGAGAGAAGCACTATATTAGTTTAGATTAAGTCTGCGCAAGAAAATAAAAGTCCTGATGATATTATTAACATATTATCAGGACTTTTTTTCGCAATTACCAATTATAGAGATCAGTAGGAGATGTGATATGATTCCATATAACGAAGAAGAAGCCAGAGAGTATATGAAACGTGCAATTCGGATTGCAAAGACAGCCTGTGGTCACACGTCACCGAATCCCTTAGTGGGATGTGTGGTGGTAAAAGATGGAAGAATCATTAGTGAAGCCTGTCATGAAAGATATGGTGAATTTCATGCAGAACGCAATGCTCTGACTAGGTGCCAAGAGGATACAAGCGGTGCTGATTTGTATGTGACATTGGAACCTTGCTGTCATCATGGAAAAACACCACCGTGTACCGATATCATTATTGAAAAGCGAATCAAACGAGTATTTGTCGGAAGTCTGGATAGCAATCCATTGGTTGCAGGAAAGGGGATTTCGATTCTGAAAGAGCATGGTATAGAGGTGATTACAGGAATATTAGAGGAAGAATGTTTGAAAATGAATGAGATTTTCTTCCACTATATTACAAATAAAACTCCCTTTACGGCAGTGAAATATGCGATGACGCTGGATGGGAAAATAGCAGCATATACAGGTGATTCGAAATGGGTTACCAATGAAAAGTCAAGAGAACATGTTCATTACCTGAGAAAAAAATATGCAGGAATCATGGTGGGGATTAATACGGTCATAAAAGACAACCCGATGTTAAACTGTCGGATTGAAGAAGGCGTAGACCCGGTAAGAATTATCGTTGATTCCACACTTAGACTTCCCTCTCTTGGAAATCAGATTGTAGAGACGGCGAAAGAAATCAGAACAATCGTAGCCTATTGCGCGAGTAATGAAAATGAATCCATTCTGAAGAAAAAGTGTGAGCTGATGGAAAAAGGGATTGAAGTCATTGCGGTACCATCAGAAGAAAAATCTGAGCAAAGTGCCATCAAAGTAGTGGAGAGCAAGCAGGAAGTCAATACACTTTGTTTGGAAGGTCATGAAAAAGTAAATATGAAAAAACTCATGATGATATTGGGGAAAATGAAAATAGACAGTGTTCTCATTGAAGGTGGTGGAGAGGTGAATGCTTCAGCATTTGAGGCGGGAATTGTTCAAAAGGTTTATGCTTATATTGCACCCAAAATCATTATGGGAAGAGATGCAAAAACACCAGTGAGTGGAGGAGGTATTGCTCTGATGAAAGATGCGGTGCAACTAAAAAATGTATCAATAAAAGAATTTGATGGAGATCTCTTGGTGGAAGGATATGTGATATAAATGTTTACAGGATTGATTGAAGAAATAGGAAAAGTGAAGCAGATTCGCATGGGAGCAAAGTCGGGAACGATTTACATTACTGCGAAACATATACTAAAAGACGCAAATATTGGTGATAGCATTGCTGTCAATGGCGTATGTCTTACAGCAACTGAAATCAGTGGTGAGCTATTTGCGGCAGATGTAATGGCAGAGACATTTCGAAGAAGTTCCTTAAAAGAATTAAGGGCGGGTTCCTATGTGAATCTCGAAAGAGCAATGGCAAACAATGGAAGATTCGGCGGACATATTGTTTCGGGACACATTGACGGAACAGGCAAGATCAGTGAAATAAGCAGAGAAGAAAATGCCATATGGTATACCTTATCAGCAGATGAAAGAATACTCCATTATGTGGTTGAAAAAGGCTCAATTGCGATAGATGGCATCAGTCTTACCGTCGCCTATGTCGACCATAGCTGCTTTAAGGTTTCGATTATCCCGCATACTGCGTCAAAGACAATTCTCCAATATAAAGAGCAGGGAAGTATTGTGAACCTTGAATGTGATATCATAGGAAAATATGTGGAAAAAATGCTCACCGGTACCATGGGGGAAAGTATTTATGAGGATCATTTCCTAAGAGAAACAAGCAAAAAACAAAGCAAAGGAATTACAATGGAATTTTTGGCAGAGAATGGATTTTAAACAATATAATAATCAATTTTTATGGCAGAATGGAGGAATAGCAGAATGAAAGAAATAGGAACAATTGCACAGGCACTGGAAGATTTGAGAAATGGAAAAGTGATTCTTGTGATTGATGACCCTGACAGGGAAAATGAGGGAGACTTAATTTGTGCGGCAGAGTTTGCAACACAGGAAAATGTCAATTTTATGGCAAGTGATGCAAAAGGTCTGATCTGTATGCCAATGAGTAAAGCATGGTGTGAGAAACTGGGGCTTCCACAGATGGTAGAAGAAAATACGGATAATCATTCTACTGCATTTACGGTGTCAATCGATCATGTTGATACAACAACCGGCATTTCGGCAAAGGAGCGCTCGTATACAGCCATGAAGACAGTCGAAGAAGGAGCGAAGCCTAGAGATTTCAGAAGACCGGGACATATGTTCCCGCTTGAGGCAAGAGAGGGCGGCGTTCTTAAAAGAGCCGGCCATACAGAGGCAACCGTTGATCTGATGAAACTGGCAGGATTAAAACCGGTAGGATTGTGCTGTGAGATTATGAGAGAAGATGGAATGATGATGAGGACCACAGAGCTTCTTGAATTTGCAGAGAAAAAGGATCTTACGGTGATTACCATAGAAGATTTGATCAAATTCAGATTAGAAAAAGAAAGTCTTGTAAAGAAAAAAGCAATGACAAAACTTCCTACAAAATATGGAGAGTTTATCATTCATGGATATGAAAATATATTAAATGGCGAGCACCATGTGGCATTGACAATGGGAGATGTGTCCGATGGAGAGCCGGTACTATGCAGAGTACATTCGGAGTGCCTGACAGGAGATGTATTTGGTTCACAAAGATGTGACTGTGGCGAGCAGCTTGATGCAGCAATGCAGGCTATTGCAAAGGAGGGCAGAGGTATTCTTCTTTATATGAGGCAGGAAGGAAGGGGAATAGGACTGATTAATAAATTAAAAGCGTATGAACTTCAGGAACAGGGGTATGATACGGTAGAGGCAAATATCAAACTGGGATTTGCTCCGGACTTAAGGGATTATGGGATCGGAGCACAGATATTGTACGATCTGGGAGCAAAAAAACTCCGTCTCCTTACCAATAATCCGAAAAAGATTTCCGGATTGTCAGGATATGGAATTTCAATTGAAGAAAGAGTACCGATTCAGATCAAGGCCGGAAAATACGATTTATTTTATCTGAAAACAAAACAGGAAAAGATGGATCATATGACAGATTATGAATAAACGCTGAAAAAATGTGTGGAAAAGTATTAATATGCATACATAAAAAATCATAAAAAAAGTAAAATAAAGAGAGGAAAAATATCATGAAAGTTTTAGAAGGAAAAGTAGTAAGTACCGGAGCAAGAATAGGAATTGTAGCATCAAGGTTTAATGAGTTTATTGTATCAAAACTGGTAGGAGGAGCAGAGGATGCCCTGGTAAGACATGGTGTGGATTCAGACAGTATTACACTTGCATGGGTGCCGGGGGCATTCGAGATCCCACTGGCAGCAAAGAAAATGGCAGCCAGCGGAAGATATGATGCGGTGATTTGTCTCGGTGCAGTCATCAGAGGTGCAACAAGCCACTATGATTATGTTTGTGCTGAGGTGAGCAAAGGTGTGGCTGCTGTAGGATTAGAGACAGGTGTGCCAACCTTATTTGGTGTAATCACAACAGATACCATTGAGCAGGCAATTGAGAGAGCTGGTACAAAAGCAGGGAATAAGGGATATGATGTTGCATGTGCAGCTATTGAAATGATCAATCTTTTTAAAGAATTAAAATAAAACAAGCAATGAGTGGCAGAATGGAGTTGTATGGAAAAGAAATCGATTATCAATAATAAGATGTTTCTGTATTTGACAGAGTTCTTTGCAGGAATGTCTGTGATGGCAGTTGAACTTGGTGCAAGCAGATTACTTGCACCATATTTCAGTTCGTCACAGATTGTGTGGACGATTATTATCGGAACGATTATGATTGCCATGGCACTTGGCAATATTTATGGCGGAAGGTCAGCAGATCAAGATCCGAATCCTGATAAATTGTACGGAAGAATTGTGATTGCTGCTATTTGGATCACATTAATCCCAATTCTTGGGAAATATGTGATCTTACTGATTTCAGGGCTTTTAATTGTTGCCATCAGTACGAACTTTCTGATTTGGGCAGCCTTCTTAGCATGTATGTTAATTTTTGTTTTTCCATTATTTTTGTTAGGAACAGTAACACCATCACTGGTCAAATATAGTGTGGATAGTCTGGATGATAATGGAAAAACAGTGGGAAATTTATCGGCATTTAATACGATTGGAAGTATCATAGGAACCTTTGTGCCTACGTTTGTCACAATTCCGACAGTAGGAACCACAATTACATTTTTTATTTTTGCCGGAATCCTTTTGGCGATTGCCATCAGTTATTTTGTAGTAAAGAGACAGAGGTCTGTTAAATGCATTGTAGCAGTTATTGTAATGTGTCTGTCATGCTTTATGAGTGAAAAAGACAGTTTTGCATTTTGGGAAGACAATCTTTTGTATGAGGGAGAATCTATTTATAATTATCTGCAGGTAAAAGAAGATGATGATAGTGTGATACTCTCAACGAATGTGTTGTTTGGCGTACAGTCAATTTATATTAAAAATGATGAGCTGACAGGAATGTATTATGATTATGCCATGGCTGCACCAGTGATGGCAGGAGTAGAACAAAAAGAAGAAATGAACATTCTTGTTTTGGGAATGGGTTCAGGAACATATGCTATGCAGTGCATGAAGTATTATGAAAATGTGAATATTGAAGGTGTTGAAATCGATCAAAAGATAACAAATCTGGCCAAGAAGTATTTTGAATTGCCGGAAAATGTGAAAGTGACAACGTATGATGGACGTGCCTATTTGCAGACTATAGAAAACAAATACGATGTCATTATGGTGGATGCATATCAGGATATCACAATTCCTTTTCAAATGTCATCGGTGGAATTTTTCCGGTTGGTAAAAGACCACCTGAATGAGGATGGTGTTATGGTAGTAAATATGAATATGCGTGGAAACAGTGAAGGAAATATCAATCAGTATCTTTCAGATACAATTTCTTGCGTTTTTGACTGTGTATATACTGTAGATGTAAGCGGTTCTTCCAACAGGGAATTATTTGCATTTCAGGACGAGAGTGTAATGGATGTATATCAAAGGGATTTAAAAAAGCAAAATGACGAAAAATTGAAAACACTTTTGCGGGAAGTGTATGATCATATGGAAAAATATGAATCTGGTTCTTATATTATGACAGATGATCAGGCACCCGTAGAAATACTTGGAATGAAAGTAATCGATGAATTAATCAGTGAAGAAATAGGGTACTACAAGAAAATATTTAAAAAAGATGGAATTAAGGGACTGGTAGAGGAATTTTCATAAACTGTAAAGTAAATAAAAAGCGGACCGGCAGGTCCGCTAAAAAAGGTGAATGAAAATGAGAAATTATTAAACGTTTCACTGCTAATAAGAAGATTAATAACAGTTTGAAAAATTAAGAAATCTAAAACGACGCATTAGTTCGTCATTCCATTTGCAGTTTTGTACTTATAAATCATTTCAGCATGATTTTGTTCTTCCGTCTGAATGTTATTGAATAGTTTTCTTACTTCCGGTTCGCCGAACTGGAATAATTCATCATTGTAAGCTGTCGAAACATATTTTTCTGTCGTAATACTGTCTGTGCACAGATACTGATCATAATCCTTATCATCCTGGTCGAAACTACCGATATAGGAAGGAGACGGATTGTAATTGGTTGTTGCATTGTCCATGACCTTCATGTCAGGGCATGTTCCGCTTAACAATTGTGAAAGAGAATTGTAATGCTTTTCTTCATCCTGTCTGATTGTTCCGAACAGACTTTTTAGTTCGTTATCCCTTGCAAGGTTTTCATACTCGGTGTACTTTTGAATACAGAGCTGTTCCTGAGCCTGCAAATCTTGAATTAAAGATTTTTGTTTTTCTGTAAAATTCATGCTCATAACTCCTTTATAAAATATTTTACACTGTTAGTATTGCCATAAATAAGGAAACTATTCAAAAAGATGTATTACTTTTATGTTAAGTCCTTTCTAAGTCCTTTTGGATAATGATTTTTCATTATTCCAGATGATAATTTACCAAATCCAATGCTGTACCCATTGACAGCAATGAGATACCATCCTTTCTCTCCGTCGTAAGGAAAAGTTTCTCCGTTAATATATTGGTAGATGATCTGGTCATCAAGATCTTGATTGTCATCATAAGAAGGTGCACTGCTTTGTTTTGATGCTGGTAATGAAAGATTTACCACATTCTTAACTTCAGCAGGGGAGAGTGCAAGAGCCAGAGAGTGAGAAGGCTCAAAGCGATTCTTTAAAAAAGTTCCGAGTAATAGTCCGGCCCGCAACACTCTTATTCCATCAAGAGGTGGGCATATTTCAGGTACTATATAAAGATTGTCACCGAACAAAATATGTGTTCCGCCTGGCTTCGTGATGAAAAAGCTGTTTGCAAAATTCAAGTACTCTTTAATGGATTTATCATTCACCCCTTTTAGCGTTCTGCTCTTTGCCCCTTTACTTTCTTTCTTAACATTTAAGTCTACTTTTTTTTCTAATACTGCCACAAAGTGACCTTCTCCCTCAAGTTTATGAGGAAGCATCCGGATCGTGTATGGAATGGTTGGCAGTATTTTTTCTGCTTTTGGTAACTGGGTTTCCTTAAGACACATTTTGGCAAATGAGATCGAGCCACAAGACATACCATCATATTTTTCAACATTTACAAGTGAAAAATCTGGGTTCCTTAGCAGAAAGTGAATAATAGTTCCCTCATTTTCTTCCGGGGAAAAAGTACATGTGGAATAGACGATCCGACCGCCATTTTTCAACATCATGGCTGCATTACAAAGAATTTCCGCCTGCCTTTTGGCACAATTCGTCACATTATCAGGACTCCATTCTTCACAGGCAGAGCTGTTTTTGCGAAACATTCCTTCGCCTGAACATGGTGCATCCACCATAATCTTGTCGAAAAAATCAGGAAAAAACTGAGCCAGACGTTCTGATGATTCGTTCGTGACAACCGCATTTCTTATTCCCATGCGTTCAATGTTTTCAGATAATATTTTGGCACGGTTTGGAATGATTTCATTGCTGATCAAAAGCCCTTTTCCAGCCATTTTTCCGGCAATCTGTGTGCTTTTTCCACCGGGAGCTGCACACAAATCCAAAACAGTTTCACCGGGATTGACATCTAGGTATTCTGCAGGAGCCATTGCACTGGCTTCCTGGATATAGTACGCACCTGCCTCATGAAGAGGGTGTTTGCCGGGACGAATGGTGTCATCATAATAAAATCCTGTCCGGCACCATTTGACAGGGGTAAGAGAAGTGCCAAAAGTGTTTTCTAATCGTTGTTTCTCATTTGATATTGGATTAGGACTGTTATCGTTCTCAAAACAACAATGATTGTAGCTGTGTTTTAACGGATTGATCCTAAGAGAATGATAATTCATCCTTTCGTAACCAGCTATGAAATCATTATATTCATCACCAAGCATTTCTTTCATTCGTGTTTTAAATTCAGTAGGGATCATGGGTATACCTCACATCTGCATATTTGTATCATTCATACTGTTAGCGATTATATCATGTAATGAAAGAGGGGACAAGGGTTACTATTTACGGGAATCAGTGGAATAGTAGCTGACTAGAATAGAAAATCAGAAAAGATTACTCAGTGAATTGACATAAAGCACTAAAATAGAGTATAATTTTAGCAGTGCATTTTGCGAAAAATATGTTCGGACGCGGGCATTGATCAAATATACACGAAGAAAGGAAATGACAAAATGAGTGAAACAAAAATACCTTACAAAATTTATCTTAAAGAAAGTGAAATCCCAAAACAGTGGTATAACGTGCGTGCTGATATGAAAAATAAGCCGGCACCGCTGTTAAATCCGGCAACATTAGCACCTATGACAGCAGAGGAGCTTGGTGGAGTATTCTGCGAAGAGCTTGTCAGACAGGAACTTGATGATACAACAGCTTATATTGATATCCCACAGGAGATTCAGGATTTTTATAAGATGTACAGACCATCGCCGCTTGTGCGTGCGTATTGTCTGGAGGAAAAATTACAGACACCTGCCAAGATTTACTACAAGTTTGAGGGAAATAACACAAGTGGAAGCCACAAACTCAATTCTGCCATTGCACAGGCATATTATGCAAAGAAGCAGGGATTAAAGGGTGTCACAACAGAGACGGGCGCAGGTCAGTGGGGGACGGCGTTATCGATGGCATGTGCCTACTTTGGCCTTGATTGTAAGGTATATATGGTTAAAGTATCTTATGAACAGAAACCATTCAGACGTGAGGTAATGAGAACATATGGAGCTTCTGTAACTCCTTCACCATCTGATACCACAAATGTGGGAAGAAAGATTCTTGCAGAGCATCCGGGAACAACAGGAAGTCTTGGATGTGCAATCTCTGAGGCTGTTGAAGTAGCAACATCAAATGAAGGCTACAGATATGTACTTGGAAGTGTGCTAAATCAGGTATTACTTCACCAGTCAGTCATTGGACTTGAAACAAAGGCGGCACTGGATCAATACGGAATTACGCCGGATATCATTATCGGATGTGCCGGCGGCGGCTCTAACCTTGGAGGACTGATTGCTCCATTTATGGGTGAGAAGTTGAGAGGAGAAAAAGATTATAGGATTATCGCAGTGGAACCGGCATCATGCCCAAGCTTCACAAGAGGTAAATATGCATATGATTACTGTGACACAGGAAATATCTGTCCGCTTGCGAAGATGTATACACTAGGCAGCAGCTTTATCCCATCAGCAAACCATGCAGGAGGACTTCGTTTCCATGGTATGAGTACCACACTTTCACAGCTTTATCATGATGGATATATGGAAGCAGCAAGCGTGGAGCAGACAGCCGTATTTGAGGCTGCAACACAATTTGCCAGAGTAGAAGGAATACTTCCGGCTCCGGAGAGCAGCCACGCAATCAGAGTAGCTATCGATGAGGCACTCAAGTGCAAAGAGACAGGAGAAGAAAAGACAATTGTATTCGGACTTACCGGAACAGGTTATTTTGATATGGTAGCATACGAGAAGTTCAACAACGGTGAAATGACAGATTATATCCCTACAGATGCAGATTTACAGCCGGGATTTGATGCACTTCCAAAGGTAGAAAAATAAACTGGATAAACAACATAACGGTACTTAAGCGTCAAAGGAGAGTGTTTAAGTACCGATGTTGATTAATATTTATTTTTCATCCACAGTTTTTTTATTCCGGTTTTATCTTTTAATTACATTTCAAAATTGACACATGGTCTGAAACCTGTACACTCGATCTTTGCCAATTATTTTGTGTCAATTTCAATCATGTTGGTGTAACTTTGATATGGCTTCCTGTTTTGACATTTGAAACTTTTCCATTAATTTTTCTATTATCATAACATCATTGGCACCATATTCTCTTGCATCTTCTATATATTGCTCGATTCTTCCGAGGATTCTGCCTTCTTTCAATCCTTCTTCTTTGCCATTATTCCGCGCATCCGTCCGCATATCCTGTATTGCCTTGCACATATCAATTTTCTCCTTCCTTGTATCAAATTTAATTTTTGAACCTGTAACAGCATTAATCATCTCAGCTGTACTTCTCTTCATATTTTGAAACCGCTCATCTCTTTTCAACAATTCTTCCAATTTTTGCTTATCCTTTGAATATTTAAGGTACAACATTACTTCCCGAAAATCTGTCTGAAATCTGTTCGCTTCTTCATCTGTCATATTGTACGGTGATATTAAATTAATTTTGTAATCAGGAATGTATTTGTAAAGATTATCATTTGATACATTTAACAAATCGTAAATTCTTATGGGTGCATCCCATTGATCGGCACTGAAATTCACAACAAGTGTGATAACCGGAATTACCTTATCTCCTTTGTAGAAGCCAGACAGAAATTCACCCACATTTACTTTTTCACCATCCTTACTTTCTTTTTGATAGTCCTTGTTGTTTTTATGCTTCCTTGCGATTTCCTCTGCCTGTGCTTGATATTGCAATGCATCGTATAACATATTTCTGATTGGCATTGCATAATGAACCTCTGACTGTGTTTCTATTGCTAATATCAAATATGTAACTTTGTCATCCATCATAGCAGACACATATTTTAGTATATCGCGAAATCTTTGGGTATGGAATACATTCTTATTTTTTCCATATAAATTTGCCAGTACAGCAGTATCTAATGGATGCAGCGTATCGGGTTTGATCATTTGTACTCCTTCATAAATGTAATAATTAAACAAATCGGCAAATACTTCATTATTTTTTAAATATCCCTTAGTAATTAAATCCTTATCTGACAAACTCCATCCCCTCCTGTTTTCCTAATTATTGTCAGTATTTCGTTTATTTTTATCTTCATTATCATCAATCACCTTATCCTTCAAATAATTATATATACCCGGTTTAATGAATGTACCTGAACTTATTGTGGTATTGTTTCTTTGTCCGATACATATGATATAACTGTGGATTTAATTTTTATTATATTGTATCGTATATGATAATTCAATAGGAATTTGTGATTTACACATGTGGGTAAAGGTTACGAATATCAAAGAATAAAATGCCCCATTGATCAGCTTTGTAGGTAAATGGGGCATTTTTTGAAGGGGGATTAGATTCGTTTGCTGACTTTAAATGATATAATTCCTGATGTGAAATCAAGTCCGGTAAGCAATAGCAATAGCTCAGTTTTTTTGTCTGAAAGTTTTAGAAGTACATTTGTAAAATCATCTGTCAGACAAATTTTGATTATGGACATCAGTCCGAAAATAATCAACAGACATATGCAGGCAATCAGAATACCAAAAGCAATTTCATGACCGAATCTCATTGCAACAGGAAGCTCAATGTGTGTAAAAATTAATATAACTGAAAGAATGATAAAAATAACAAGATAAAAATTTTTGTCAGGTGTGTAACCATTCATTAAGTGGTTTAATCCTGCGAATAGAGAAAATGTGATCATACAGGACAAAAGTAATAAATACGTCATCAGATATTTTGAGAATACAATTTCTCCTTTTGTCAGAGGGCATGAATGTATAAACAGAGAGGTTTTACTATTTTTGTCATGATCAATTGCTAAGTAGGCACATGAAGTGAGAAAACAGGATATCACACTAAACGCTACATAAAACACAATATTAATCTCATTAGTGGATGCGTGTTTTGAACCAATTAGAAGAATCAACAGATAATAGGCACATGCGAGGCATGTAATGATTAAATTCCGTTTCATGACATAGTAATCTTTCAAAAGTAGTCCTTTCATTAAAACTCCCTTCTTTCGTAGAGTCTGATAGAAATCATCAGGGAAATCATGAGTAATATCAATGTCACAATAAATGTAATGAGTGTGAAATGATGGTAAAGGATCTGATGATTTTTAATTCTGGCAATGGCATTTGGAATCAGTTCTTCAAAGTCTTTTTTTGTGATGATTGTGGCAACAGTCGGGATTGAAACTAACAGGAAAATGGGAAGAATCAGACTTAGTGTTTCGTTACCACTTAATATTAAAACAGGCATTTGCAAAGCGAGTATCATCAAAATAAAAAAGTAGACAATCAGAATCCTTTTCAAATCTGTCCATTGACAAGTAACATCATCTAGATATGAGAATAATATCAGAGAAATAATACTGATGATTAGTCCATATGTAGTAACAAAAATAGCACTCAAAAACTTGGATAATACCATATGCAATGATGATACCGGAAGCGAATTAAAATATTTCTCACAGTTTTTGATGAAATGGTCTGTTGTGAGACTGCGGCTGTTAAAACGCAGAACAATAATCAGTGGAAAACAAGAGAGGGCAGTTCTGGAAAATGTGGTGTCCTTAATATAACCCTCAAAAGCCACTTCTTTGATGAAAACATACATTGATATGTAGAACAGGGAAGAAATGACAAATATCATTTGTGAGACACGTGTCATATATAAGTCTTTTTTAATTAATCCAAACATGATAGTACTCCTTTTTTACGTGTTTGTATGTTACGGTTTTTTGATATAAAAACATAAGATATCATCAAAGGATGCCTTGTCATAAACGAGGTTTGGCGTCAGCTCTTTTAGTGAATCAGGATGATTGGTTAGAGCTTCACATCCATAAGAATTTTTTCTAACGCTGACGATCAATTCTTTTGGAAGGGTTTCAATTTCTTTAGTGGATCCTTTGACAATCATATGTGTCTCTGACAAATGATACTTTTCATCTGTAAGAATAATTTTGCCATTATCAATAAATGTGATATAATCAGCAACACGTTCAAGATCGCTTGTAATATGGGAAGACATCAGGATGGAATGGTTTTCATCTTCCATATAGTCAAGCAGCATATCAAGAAGTTCATTTCTGGCAACAGGGTCAAGACCGGCAGTTGCCTCGTCAAGAATAAGAAGGTTGGCATGGTGCGATAATGCAATTGCCATCTGAGATTTCATCTGCATACCTCTTGAAAATTTCTTTAAAACCTTGTCCCTCGGAAGTTTGAAAACATCCGTATACCGGAAAAATTCATCAGAATCCCAGTTTTTATAAATATTTTTCATGATTTTGTCAATCATGTTGCAGTTTAGTGTATCAGGGACACCCAGTTCGTCAAAAACAATTCCAATCTCCTGTTTTGCCAATACAGAATCGGTGAATGCGTCATGACCAAGAACTTGAATTGTACCGGAATCTGTTTTGATCAGATTAAGAATCGACTTAATCGTTGTTGTTTTTCCGGAACCATTCTGACCAACAAATCCCATTACAGTACCCTTTGGAACATGAAGAGAGACATTGTCCAGCTGAAAATCTTTATAGGATTTACAAAGATTTTCTATAGAAATGGCCTCGGTATACGGAGTAGAAATCTTCATTGAATGATGAACAATATGATTATTAGCATTTTGATGGTTTTTCATAAACATTCCTGCTTTCTTTATTTTGTTAATAAATTGCTTTATTTAAGGTGTTTCGTTTTCTTCATTGTAAATCAGTGTCAGCATTTCAACCAGTTCACTTAAGTTAGTTCCGGCAATTGCTCCGGCGAGAACCGCTTCATGAAGGTGTTCCTCAATCCTTTTCAGACTTTCTTCCCGCAACAGATCAATATTCCCCTGGCATACAAAACTTCCTTTTCCGGTATATGATTCGATAAAGCCGTCGCGTTCTAATTCTTCATAGGCTCTTTTGGTGGTAATGAGACTGATTTTCAAATCTTTTGCCAATGTCCGCATGGAAGGCAGAGCATCACCGGCTTTCAGTTCACCGCCTGTGATCATTGATTTGATTTGCCTTGCAATCTGCTCATAAATGGGTAAATCACTAGAATTACTTATAATAATGTTCATAAGACAGGTACCTTATCCTTTAAATTAAATATTGTATATATACGATATATACAATATACATTTTTCTATATCACTTGTCAATAGGGTTCGAAAAAAAATAAAAAAGTGCTTGCATTTTTTTACAATCTATTGTATACTACCACAGTAGCAAATATGAGGCTCGTTGGTCAAGCGGTTAAGACGTCGCCCTCTCACGGCGAAAACAGGGGTTCGATTCCCCTACGAGCTGCTATGAATCGGAAGTTAGATGGCTTCCGATTTTTTTGTTGTCTATTAGAACTAGGATTGTGTATAAATTCATACGGATTTGTAAAAAATAGTTATTAGAGAGGAAGAGATCAGTATGAATGATGATAAGGTCTATGACAACAGCTATTGGGACGCATTTTATGAAGAAAGGAAAATAGCGAAAAAGAAAAGGAGAACAAAAAGGAAGATTAAGAGAATCTTTAATACTATGAAATGGATTGCAATATTGATTGCAATTATGCTGATGGCTACAGCTATATATTTCAGGGATGAAATCTTTACCGGGAAAGATCTGAATGATAAAAAAGTAATCGAAAACTTGTCAGAATATATTGTATCAGGAGCAGACCGTGAAAAAGTAAAGGAAATATTAGACCATCGAGAAAGATATCCCATTGAACTTTTGGATTTGATCAATAAAAATCCGGAAACGATAGATTTTGTGTATCATTATCCTGAGTATCATGACCGGGAAGTGGAAATTGATTTATCTGAAGAGATTAGAGGGAATCAGGTTCCACTTTATTTGCAATGGGATGAGAGATGGGGGTATGCAAAATATGGAGGGAAAATGATTGCAGAAAGTGGTTGCGGACCAACCTGCTTATCCATGGTCGCTTCCTATCTGCTCAAAGACGCAAGAATGAATCCGAAATGGATGGCGGAGTTTGGTGAAAAGAATGGGTATGTCAATGAAACGGGGACATTGTGGACGTTTATGACCCAGGGGGTCAGAAAACTGGGACTCGAATCCATTCAGATTGATATTGATGAAAAAAGAGTAAGGAAGAATCTTGAGGTAGGCAATCCTATTATCTGCAGTATGGGTCCGGGAGACTTTACAAGTGAGGGACACTTTATTGTTCTTGCAGGGATTGATCATGGAAAGATTATCATCAATGACCCTAATAGCAAAAAAAATAGTGAAAAGACATGGATATTTTCTGATATAGAAGACCAGATTAAAAATATGTGGATTATCAGATAAATGGTTAAAAGTGGCTATGCTTCACAAGCAATATCGTGAATGCATAGCCACTTAGATTATTTCATTTTTGACATTAACATCCTGTTAATTCTATTTGTTTTCGAGGTATTTATTTTCCTGACCTGCTTCTGCCCATTTCATTGCTCTTACTTTGAGTGGAAGACCGAATAATGTAATAAATCCGCTTGCATCATGGTGGTCATATAAATCACCTGTAGTAAAGCTTGCTAAAGACTCGCTGTATAATGAATATGGAGAAGTAGTGCCGGCTTTAATGATATTTCCTTTGTAGAGTTTGAATTTTACTTCGCCTGTTACATATTCCTGTGTTGACTCAACAAATGCCTGAACTGCTTCACGAAGTGGAGTGAACCATTTTCCTTCGTATACAATCTGAGCAAATTTATTACCCATATCTTTCTTCACTTCCATGGTAGCACGGTCAAGAACAAGTTCTTCAAGCTGGTCATGTGCTTCCATCAGAATTGTTCCGCCCGGAGTCTCATAAACACCACGTGATTTCATACCAACGACACGGTTCTCAACGATATCAATAATGCCGATTCCATGTTTTCCACCGAGTTCGTTTAATTTTCTGATGATATCAGAAACTTTCATCTTCTCGCCATTTACACTTGTCGGAACACCTTTTTCAAATGTCATTGTTACATATTCGCCTTCTTCAGGAGCCTTTTCAGGAGTAACACCAAGAACTAATAAGTGGTCATAGTTTGGCTCGTTCGCAGGATCCTCAAGTTCAAGACCTTCATGGCTGATATGCCATAAGTTACGGTCACGGCTGTAGCTTGAATCAGCAGAGAAAGGAAGGTCAATTCCATGCTGTTTGCAGTACTCG
>CACYDA010000208.1 GCA_902773095.1 uncultured Lachnospiraceae bacterium
CATTATATACTTTAGATAAAGAAATAGCACACGGTGAAGAAGGTACTATTTTCAGCTTGGTTGGAGATTCAACCCATGTAGCTAAAATATTTCACCCTAACAATCGAACAAGCAATCGAGAGCAGAAGATTAAAGCAATGATTGCGATAAAGCCGTCTAAACAATTATTGGATCAAACCACATGGCCACAGGATATTCTTTTTGAAAACGGTGATTTTGTTGGATATGTAATGAAAAGAATATCCGATAGTACCACTATTAACGCAATTTATTCTGTCAATAGCAAGACTACTCTTCCAGAAAGAATTATTATCGCAAAAAATATCTGTTCATCGATTCAAGCTGTTCATGATGCGGGTCAATCTTGTGGTGATTTGAATCCTAAAAACATTTGTGTTAATACACATAACGGAAGAATAACTTTAATTGATACAGAATCTTACCATATTTTTGATCCGAAGATCGGAAAAGTGTATCGTTGCGAAGTTGGCATACCGGAGTATTTAGCTCCAGAACTTCAAATATCAATTTCAAGAAACGGGCAAAATCTAAGGACTGCACCATTGCCTACTTTTTCTTTTCAAACTGATCTTTTTGCTTTGGCCGTCCATATTTTTGCTCTTCTTATGAACGGATGCCATCCTTTCGCTTGTACTAAAAATCCAAATGATTCAAGAACTACAATTGCATCTCAGAAGACACTCAATGAGAATATTATTTCTGGTCTTTTTCCGTTTGAAGATCTGATGCAAGGCTGCTGTGTCCCGATTTACGCCCCGAATTATAACTATTTGCCGGTCTATATACGTAATTTATTTCACAGAGCATTTAAGACTAAAGTAAGACCAACTGCAGTAGAATGGTTCAATGCACTCTCAGAATTACAGAGCAGTCTTATTAGTTGCAAAGCAGATAATTCTCATTATTTCCCTGATACAATAGATTTCTGTCCGTGGTGTAAACTTAATAAGTGAAATTCTACGCTTGCGATTTAGTGTGCGTATTCAGTCGATTTAGTTTTCCTAATTATTATAGGTGGTTGGAATGGGGAAAGATCATAAACCAGGTACATTTGAAAGAGAAGACTACGAAAGCGATCTCGAAGTATCAGAAAAAACAGGAACACGAGTCAACACTTCATTTGGAAGTAATAATCATAATGTTTATGTCCATAACAATGAAGGCACACATGAGCATTTTTTCTATGATCCTAATACCCAAAAATCGGGTTGGCACGGAGCTAACTATCCTACAAAAAGCAATCATCCAAAGTCAGTAGATAATGATAAGATGTCGCAGGCAAGGGCGCAATATATGCAGGATAATCCAAAACAAGATCAGCAGACAAACAAGACTGATATGACACAGGCAGCAAATCAGTATACACAAGACAATCCTGTTTCTAATCAGCAGCAGACATCCAGTGTTCAGGGGACAGAAGAAGGCGAAACTGCTGTTACTGCTTCAAATTTGTCGTCAGCTGCTCAAAGCAGTTCCTCTGTTGATGGTGAAGAAGCCAGTAATAGCACAGGTTCGAATTCTTCTGAAGAATCTCACGATAGTAATGATGATGCTGTTGACTGCGATGACGATTCATCAGACACCGATGACGGTGAAGACGATGGCGATTGTGAGTAAGATAATTACAAGACTTAAAAAAGGAAGTGAGTATTATGAGTTCAAAGACATCATTAATACATGGAAATCTTCTTTCAGAAAATCATTTTCCAGGCACAAATAATGGCTCTGCAATAGTTCGTCTCCCTGGGATATATAATAATGGTCATACGGAAATCGGGCTTTCGGATGATATTCTCAGCAAACACACTTTACTTGTAGGTGGAACCGGTTGTGGAAAAACAAATTTAATGTATTTCTTTGTTGATCAGATCAAGAAGAAAATGACATCAGACGATGTGCTTGTTGTATTTGATACAAAGGGAGATTTTTTCAAAAAGTTTTTTAACCCAAAGAAAGATTATGTAATTGGTACTTCTCCAAAATACGAGAGAGTCCAAGCGATATGGAATATTTATAAGGACATAATCGCTGACGGATGGAACGATGATGCTATTATTTTAAACACTAACGAAATAACATTTTCGCTGTTTAGAGAAGCAATAGATCGGTCACAGAATCCTTTTTTTCCAAGTGCTGCAAGAGATTTATTTGCCGCTATCCTGTTAGCACAGCTAAGATTAAGCAAGGATAGCCGTGAGTTTAGACAACAATATCTCTACAACAGCGAATTACGTTATTATATGGATACATTAAATGTCGAAAAGCTGACAAATATGTTCACGCAGCCAGAAATGAAAGACTTATCGTCTGTTTTAATGTATATTGGCAACGGCAAATCGAATCAGGCATTGGGCGTATTAGGTGAAATGCAAAATGTTGTCAGGCAGTTACTGATTAGTTCTTTCGCAAAGCAAGGGGGCTTCTCTGTCAGGAATTTTGTTCGTGAAAAGGGAGCTAAAACACTTTTCATAGAATATGATTTGTCTGTTGGAGATACATTAACCCCAATTTATAGACTTCTATTCGACTTGGCTTTTAAGGAAGCTCTTGGCCGCAATGAAGCAAGCAATAGCGGAAAAGTCTATTTTATCTGCGATGAGCTGAAGCTGCTTCCACACCTTCAGCACTTAGAGGATGGCGTAAACTTTGGACGGTCGTTGGGAGTTAGAGTCATTGCAGGACTTCAAAGTATTGAACAGCTTAACGAAATCTACGGTCAGAATAAAGGAAATAATATTGTGTCTGGTTTTTCATCGGTGTATGCGTTTCGCTCGAATGATACAATTACAAGGAATTTTGTATCTGAACTTCATGGAAAGAATATCGTGTTGGATCAATTTCAAAATTCAAGCGGTACAATTTTA
>CACYDA010000209.1 GCA_902773095.1 uncultured Lachnospiraceae bacterium
CAGTTGTCGAGTGTAGATTTTAAATTAGATAAGAAAAAATCAGCCATAACGAGCCTCCTTGAAATATGTTTATAATCAAGGCTCGCGAAAAAAATGGATATACAGTATCAGCCAAATTTACAGAGTAATATGAATGTATTATACTATATGTGAGTTTAAGAAATATTACATATACCACTAACTAATCAATAAATATTTATCTTGATAAAAATGAGATAAATGCTATTATATTAGTTAGTGGTTTTTTCTTGTAAAAAAGCGTAGTGGATTATGGATTATGAAAATATTCGATTTTATTTATAAAGCAAAAAATGAATTAGCGGAAAGGATTTAGCATAAAAATGAAAGTATTGAATTTTGATGAACTGATGATCGGTGAAGGGCGACCAAAGATTTGTGTACCGATTGTTGCAAAAAATATAGAAGAGGCAAATGCTCAGGCATCAGAGATTGCCAACATGTCAGCAGATTTGATAGAAATCAGGGGAGATTTTTTTGAACAATATTCAGACAGACAATATGTGATCAATTTGATTCATGAGGTGAAAGTAATTACGAACAGACCGGTCATTTACACCTTTAGAACCGGAAGAGAAGGCGGAGAAATACAAATTCAAAAGGAAGAATATGTTTCTTTATTAAAAGATCTCATAGCAAGTAAAGAGCCGGTATTAATTGATGTGGAATTATTCACAGGAGAAAAAGAAGTTAAGGATCTAATAGGGTTTGCACATGACCATGGTGTGAAAGTTGTTTTGTCTAACCATGATTTTGATAAAACACCTGAGAAGGAAGAAATCTATGCAAGATTAAAAAGTATGGAAGAAATGGGAGCGGATATTGCAAAGATTGCTGTCATGCCGAAAGAGCAGTACGATGTCAATATACTCCTTGATGCAACGACAATGGCATATCTTGAAATGGATATTCCGATTGTCACGATGTCAATGGGAAAAATGGGGGCAATCAGCCGTATTTCAGGTGAAGTATTTGGTAGTAGTATTACCTTTGGAACAGTGGGAAAAGCCTCAGCACCGGGACAGATTAATGTAGATGATTTGTCGCATATGCTTGAGATTATACACAGGCAGTGCGTGAAATAGGATAAGAAAGGATTAGAAGATGAATTATAACATAATGCTAATTGGATTTATGGGAGTCGGTAAAACAACTGTGTCAAAGAAATTGTCAAAGAAACTGGGTATGCCTGAGGTTGATATGGATGCCTATATCGTTGCACATGAAAATAAGGCGATATCCGATATTTTCGCTGAAAGTGGAGAGGAATATTTTAGAAAAATAGAGACAGAATGTCTTGTGGAAATACAAAAGGAAAAAGGAAAAATTGTATCCTGTGGCGGTGGGGCAGTGTTAAAAGATGAAAATGTCCGATTTATGAAAGACGGAGGGGTGATTCTTTTGCTGACGGCAACACCACAGACTGTTTATGAAAGAGTTAAGAATTCTACAGACAGACCGATTCTGAATGGGAACATGAATGTAGAATATATCAGTGAGCTGATGAACAAGAGAAAACAGAGATATCTGGAAGTGGCAGATCTAATTATTGCTACGGATGGTAAGAAGGTTGATGAGATTGTGAGTGAAATAGAAAAGGAATTGGAGCATTTCATGTTGACCCAATAGAAGAAATGCTGCAAATGAGGAGTGTTTTGCAAGGTATGAGAATAGCGATATGCGATGACGATAAAATAATCAATAATATGATAGAAAAGTATATTAAGTTGTCGGTGAACAGATTGGGTATTGATGAGAGTGTCACGATTGAGAAAATAGAAAATGCGTTTCAATTGTATGAATATATTGATGATGCCAGATGCCAATTAGATATTTTGTTTTTGGATATTGTTCTTGGGCGTGATAATGGAATTGAACTGGGAGAAAAACTACAAGAAAGAAACAAGAATATAAAAATCATTTTTATTACCGGGCATATTAATTTTGTGGAATCAATTTTTAAAATTGAACCTTTTGGGTTACTCCTTAAACCAATTACTGAGGAAAGAGTGTTTCGGATTTTGTTAAGAGCCATAAAGTCATTAAATGAGAATCAGGGACAATATGTAATATTCAAAAATCGTAACGGACTGACGAATGTTAAATTAAATGATATTATGTATGTGGAAAGTCGTGGAAGATATCTTGAAATACATTTTGTACATGAAGAACCATTAAGGGTAACGATGACAATGAATGAAATGGAACATATGTTAAGTGACAGTTTTATTAAATGCCATAGGAGTTATTTCGTCAATATTCGTAAAATCAGAAAATTGTCGAAAAACTATGCATGTGTAGAAGGTGGAAAAGAGATACCTGTAAGCATGGGAAATTATAAAAAAGTCTATGACAGATTGATTCAGAATTTAGAGGAATGATGGCAGGAAATAGAGATGAAGTGGAGATTTTTGATTCTATTGCAAATCATGATAGGCGGACTGTTTGTGTTTTCATGTATTGCACATGCAAGATTTATTATCAATATTTTTAAAAAGAAAAAAGAGTATCATCTGAAGGTTGGTAAGGTGATAGGTTTTTGGCTATTCCTGTTAAGCCAATTGATGATGAATATTATTCTGCTGTATGCAACTTTAAGGTATGAAAAAGTATATGTAGGAGTTATGACAATTGTTGCATTACTGATTACGCTATTTCCGATTGAACAGCTTAAAAAAATATTAGAGGATGTAATTGAAAAGGCCAGTGTAGATGAGAAGTATGAGTACATGGTGAGAAAAGCAGAGATAGGTCAGAAGTATTATTTGATGATGAAGGACTATGAAGATAGATTATCGCAGTTAAGACATGAGTTTATGAATCAGGTACAGGTAGCTTATGGGATTATTGAAAAAAGAGAAAATAACAAAACAGGAATAGCAATCCTTGATGAACTCAGCGAACAGATTGAATCAACCAGGGTGAATTCATTCTGCTCAAATAAAATGGTAAATATTATCTTGTCAATGAAGCATGATGAAATGACAGAAAATTAGTTGAAATTGAAAACAGAAGTCATTCTTGCAGGTGAAATTGGTGTGGAAGAAATGGATTTATGTACGGTCATTATCTGTATGCTGGATGTACTGATTGAATTAGAAAACATTAGGAAACTGGTTGAAA